>JARDZH010000575.1 GCA_029240955.1 Pseudomonas sp.
GGTCGACTGCGCATCCATCGTCTTGCCGTTGCGCTCGCCGATGGTATTCACCACGGTGTACAGCACCATATTGCGCTGTGCGAAGGCTTCGCGGTTGGCGGGTTCGTCGAGGGCTTTCTTGAGGCTGACCAGCGCGGGATCGACCGTACTCGGCGCGATGATGATCAGCGGACGCGTCTTGCCACGTTCCTGAGCCAGCGGCGCATCGCCGTCGGCAGCAAGGGCCGGGCCAGCCGCCGCGAGCAGAGCGGCCAGCGTCAGCGACCGGGTGAGCAGTGTCCGGATAGACATAAAGGGCTCCTGTGAAATCCATGGGTGAACGTACGACTTCTGGTTTGCAGTGCCGTTCTACCGCATATGTGTCCTGACGGTATAGCCCAGGATCGACTTCACTCCCAGCCACCGGCCCTGCCCGAAGTGCGTCGCTTCGTGGATTTTGCCCTCGAACTGTGGAATCGTCCGCTGCAAGAACGTTGATGCACTAGCACAGCCAGCGTCCCCAGTCGTGAGCGGGTTGCGTGAAAGCCCGGTGCAAGTCTCTGGCATCCACTTGACGCTCATGGGCATCGAGCGCCAGCGCCCGACTGAGCACCGACTGACAGGCGGGAGGCAGGTTGCGCGGCATGCGCAAGGCGCGGTCCAGTCGCTCGGCTCTGGCCCGTACAGCATCCAGGCGCAGGAACGGGTGAGTGCCGGTCGCGAGTTCGTAGATAACGCAGGCCACCGCGTAGATTTCTGTCGCGACGGTGAGCTGCCCACCTTCCAGCAGCTCGGGGGCGGCGTAGGTGGTGGTCCACGCTTTGACACGCTGACGGCACAACCGGGGCAGTCCCTCCAGCACGCCATTGGCCGTTCCGCCCAGGCCAAAGTCGAACAACCTCACGCCCTGCTCGGTCAGCATGACGTTGTCCGGTTTCAGGTCCCCATGCAGAATGCCGCGATCATGGGCATAAGCCAGCGCGTCGAGGAGCTGCACCACGATCTGGCGCAGCTCGGACCAGGGCAACCCTTCCGGCCGCTCGCGCTGAAGCTGGGTCAGCGTCAGACCCCGCATCAGTTCGAGGGTAAAGAACGCGCAGCGGTGCGCCGGATCGATGTCGAACTGGGACACCCGCACCACGTGCTGATGGTGCAGATACCGGGTCAAGGCAAATTCGCGATGCAGCAGCACGCTGGCGTCAGCCGCCTGAGCATGCTCGTCGCTGAGCATCTTGAGCGCCACATAAGGGTCAGGGTCGCCGAGCTGCTGGCTCAACAGGTCGCAGGCCTGATAGACGCGGCTGACACCGCCCACGCCCAGCAATCGCCCGATACGGTAGCGACCCATCAGAACATCACCGTCCGTCATCACAGTTGTGCCGGCAGTCGGAAGCGACGCAGGGCCGCAAGGTCGAACGGATTGGGCGAACGCTGAGTGATCAGCAAATGATTGACCCGCAGCCCGCCGACTTCACTTTTGAGCACCAACACGTCACGCCCCTGCAAAGGTTCGGTTTGCATGAGATCCAGCAGCCGGAACAGTGACCATGGCCCGGTATTTTTCTCGATGCCGACAGGACGACCTTCCATGCGATCAAGCACCAGCGCGGCTCGACCATCATCGACATCGGTCGGCCACTTGAACGCGGTGGGCAGCACCGGGCCATGCCGATATTCGGCCACCTGATCTCCCAGACGAAATTCCACTCTGCTCGCTGCGGGGTCCAGGGTGTAAGGCTCAAGCTTGAACTGGACGTGCGGCTCGTCTGCGTCGTGTGCAAAAAAACCTTTGCGGATGGCCCGGACGTTACCCATCTGGTCCAGCCACGCGCGGCTCATGGGCACGCTGTAGCCGTCGATCGAACGCAAGCGATAGCGCCCGGGCTCGCCACTGACGAAGGCCTTGAGGTAAGTATCGAAGAAGCGCTCGGCGATGCCTTGTGCCTTGAAGAATTCGCGAAAGTCATTGAGCGCCACGTCGCTGCTGCTGTGCGCGTGAAACGGGTAACGCTTGTCCAGAGCCTGGCTGTAGAAGCCGTACACCTCATCCTGGTAGCGCTGATTGAGATGGCGATAGGTTTCCTGAAGGACAAACGCCCAACTGTCCTCAGCAAGACCGGTGAACCAGCTGGCAATCGGTTGCGGCAGTTGCGAGGCATGGCCGCGCAACGCACTCAACGCATCGCGCTGCCCGCTCATCCGCGCGCGGGCCAGTTCGAAGGCAGCGAGTTCGGGTTGACCGGCGCGTGCCAGCGCCGCGAACTGTATCTGAGCATCATTGAGCGCCTGCAGCACTGGATCCAGTTGCGCCGCAGGTTCATCGCTGTCGTCCAGCAATCGGTGCAAGGGCTCGAAGCGACGCTGCAGGGTTTTCTTCGCGGTCTCCGGCAATGCTTTTGTCGCAACGGTACTGGCCTGGCTGATCGCTGCCGTAGCGATCTGTCCAGCTGCACCGCCGGGCGCGACGGCCGCCTGCGCAGCCAGGGTTGCAGCCGTTTGCGTTTCGGCGGCCATGATGAAGCGGGTGTTTTCCCGCACCTCCACCAGCAGCCGGAGCAGCGGTGAGCTGGCAGCCGTCAGGCCAGCCATCTGCGCAGCGCCCTGACGGGCGCTTTCAAACGGCTGCAGCGTTATCCGGCCCAGCGCCTCGCTCCAGTGATGGGCATAGTCACGAAAGTAAAGCTGCTCAAGCTCGACCATCAGCCGACGCAATTGCACGGGACCGAGGCCGCTGCTGTCGCCCAATACCCAGTTGTCGCGCAGGATTTCGCTCACCATGCTGGCGCCGCGGGTAAGGAAGTACTGCTCATATCCGCGCCTGGTATAGAAACCGGGTATCGGATAATCCAGCCCGGCGAACAGGTTGCCCTGCCCGCCAAGGTGTTG
>JARDZH010000576.1 GCA_029240955.1 Pseudomonas sp.
TTCGCTCCCTCCCACAGAACCGCGCGGCTCAGCGCCCACGGTGTTGGCGGCAAGCTGAGATGTGTGTGGGAGGGAGCGACAGCTCGCGACTGGTGTTCAAGGCACAAAAAAACCCCATGATCGCTCATGGGGTTTTTTGTGGGCAGGCGGCTGTTACGCAGGCGCCGATGTGCGGATCAGGTGATCGAAAGCACTCAGCGAAGCCTTTGCACCTTCGCCCAAGGCGATGATGATCTGCTTGTAAGGCGTAACAGTGACGTCGCCCGCACCGAAGATACCCGGCACCGACGTCTCGCCGCGAGCATCGACCACGATTTCGCCGCGTGGCGACAGCTCGATTGCGCCCTTGAGCCATTCGCTGTTCGGCAGCAGGCCGATCTGTACGAAGATGCCTTCCAGCGCAACGGTGATTTCCTCACCGGAGACGCGATCCTTGTAGCGCAAGCCGTTGACCTTCTCGCCGTCGCCGGTGACCTCGGTGGTCTGAGCGTTGGTGAGCACGGTCACGTTCGGCAGGCTGTGCAGCTTGCGCTGCAAGACAGCATCGGCACGCAGCTGAACGTCGAACTCCAGCAAGGTCACGTGAGAGACGATACCGGCCAGGTCAATGGCCGCCTCGACACCGGAGTTACCACCGCCGATCACCGCCACGCGCTTGCCTTTGAACAGCGGACCGTCGCAGTGCGGGCAGTAGGCCACGCCCTTGTTGCGGTATTGCTGCTCGCCTGGAACGTTCATCTCCCTCCAGCGTGCGCCGGTGGCGAGAATCACGGTCTTGGCCTTGAGGCTTGCGCCGCTGGCGAATTTGACTTCGTGCAGCTCGCCCGCTTTGCCGGGAATCAGCTTCTCGGCGCGTTGCAGATTCATGATGTCGACTTCGTACTGCTTGACATGCTCTTCGAGCGCGACGGCCAGTTTCGGGCCTTCGGTGTGCTGCACGGAGATGAAGTTCTCGATTGCCATGGTGTCCAGCACCTGACCACCGAAACGCTCAGCGGCAACGCCGGTACGGATGCCTTTACGGGCCGAGTACACCGCAGCGGCCGAGCCTGCCGGGCCACCGCCGACCACCAGCACGTCGAAGGCTTCTTTAGCGTTGAGTTTCTCGGCCTGACGCGAACCGGCACTGGTGTCGATCTTGGCGAGAATCTCTTCCAGGCCCATACGGCCCTGGCCGAACAGCTCACCATTCAGATAGATGCTCGGTACCGACATGATTTTGCGGTCGGTCACTTCATCCTGGAACAGCGCGCCGTCGATGGCGACGTGCTCGATGTTCGGGTTGACCACGGCCATCAGGTTGAGCGCCTGGACAACGTCCGGGCAGTTCTGGCAGGACTGCGAGAAATAGGTTTCGAACTTGAAGCTGCCTTCAAGTGCGCGGACCTGTTCGAGGGTCTCGGCGCTGACTTTGGGCGGATAGCCACCCACTTGCAGCAAGGCCAGGACCAGCGAAGTGAATTCGTGCCCCATCGGGATGCCGGCGAAACGCAGGCTGATGTCTTTCCCCGGGCTGTTGAGCGAGAACGATGGCGTGCGCGCATCGGTGCCGCTGTCATTCAAGGTGACGTCTTTGGAAACGCTGATGACATCGTTCAGCAGCGCCAGCATTTCCTGAGACTTCGCGCCGTCATCAAGGGACGCGACGATCTCGATGGGGCGAGTGACCCGCTCCAGGTAAGATTTCAACTGGGCTTTAAGATTGGCGTCCAACATGTGTCGGCTTCCTTTTTCAGAGACTGGAAATAAAAACGCCCAGGCGATGACCGCCCGGGCGTTTAGAGGGCGATGCGGTTTACTTGCTCAAGAGCTCAACGCCCCTGGCTGTTTCAAAAAACTCAGCCATTTCAACAGGACTTAGATCTTGCCGACCAGGTCCAGGGAAGGAGCCAGAGTGGCTTCGCCTTCTTTCCACTTGGCTGGGCAGACTTCGCCCGGGTGAGCAGCAACGTACTGAGCAGCCTTGATCTTGCGCAGCAGCTCGGTAGCGTCACGGCCTACGCCGCCGTCGTTGATTTCAACGATCTTGATCTGGCCTTCCGGGTTGATCACGAACGTACCGCGATCAGCCAGACCTGCTTCTTCGATCAGCACGTCGAAGTTGCGGGAGATTGCCAGAGTCGGGTCGCCGATCATGGTGTACTGGATCTTGCCGATTGCAGGCGAAGTGTTGTGCCATGCAGCGTGGGCGAAGTGGGTGTCGGTCGAAACGCTGTAGATTTCAACGCCCAGCTTCTGGAACGCGTCGTAGTTGTCGGCCAAGTCTTCCAGTTCAGTCGGGCAGACGAAGGTGAAGTCGGCTGGGTAGAAGAATACGACCGACCACTTGCCTTTCAAGTCAGCGTCCGAGACGTCAACGAAAGCGCCGTTCTTGAATGCAGTGGCCTTGAACGGTTTAACCTGGCTATTGATGATAGGCATCGGTACATCTCCTGATGGTTTGTGAAACACAAGGGGGTTTGAAATTTGATGAAACGAAGCTTAACGGCGATCGATGACAGAAGCTCATTGGCAAACCTCATGTCACCGATTGGTTTTGCCTATGGCAAGCGCTTATCAATAGAAGAAACCTTCAGACCGTCCACGGAGAAGGCCTCCATGAACGGCGAGGCGTCAATGTAGCGCATTGCAGACTTCATGTCCTTCCAGCCGACGTAGTTCATCAGCGACTTGAGGTCCCAGCCATTGCCGTGCGCCCAGCTTGCAAAGCCTCGGCGCAGCGAGTGACTGGTGTAGTGCTGCGCGTTTACGCCCGCTCGCTCCAGCGCCTGGCGTAACAGCGGAATAACACTGTTGGCGTGCAGCGGTGCTTCGCCAAGATTGCCCCACCTGTCAATGCCGCGAAACACCGGGCCGCCTGTCAG
>JARDZH010000577.1 GCA_029240955.1 Pseudomonas sp.
ACACATTCGCACCATGACAGGACTCCCTCTATTGCGCTCCGCGCTCCTGTATTCAGAGCGCGGAAACAGGGAATAGTGCACAAGCCGAGCCAACGCTCGGCGCAATCAGCCTCGGGTGAGGAAATCCAGCACTGGCTGGGTAAACGCGTCTTGTGCCTCGACGTTGGACAGGTGCGCCGCCTGCAGCTCGATCATCGCTGCGCCGGGCACTTGTTCGACAATGTATCGGCCATCGGCAGGCGTGGTGACCGGGTCGTGAGCGCCGCACACCACCAGCACGGGCAAGCGGACCGAGCCCAGTTCCTCGCGGAAATCCGCATCCCGCACCGCGGCACAGTTGGCGGCATACCCTTGCGGCGAGGTGCGCGCCAGCATGCTGACCACGGTGTTCACCGCCTCGGGTTCGCGCTGGGCAAACCCTGGCGTGAACCAGCGTTCGATCGAGGCGTCGCGCAGTGCGACCATCGCTGCCTGGCCGTCACGGCGCACTGTTTCGATGCGCGGGTCCCAGACCTGGGGCGTACCGATCTTCGCGGCGGTGTTGCACAGCACCACGCGATGCAGGCGCTGAGGTGCATGGATTGCCAGCCATTGCCCGATCAAGCCGCCCATGGAGAGGCCGCAGAAATACGCCTTGTCGACGTTCAGCGCATCCAGCAGTGCAAGCACATCACGGCCGTTCTGCTCGATGCTGTAGTCACCCTCCGTCACCAGCGACTGGCCGTGACCACGGGTGTCATACCGCAGCACGCGGAAATGTCGGGTGAACTCAGGGATTTGTGCATCCCACATCTGCAGGTCCGTGCCCAGCGAGTTGGACAGCACCAGCACGGGTGCTTCAGCAGGACCGTCAAATTGGTAGTTAAGGTCGCCATCGGCAAGGTGCACAGCGGGCATCGGATTCTCCTTGAGGCAAAAGCTCAACACTAGCCAGCGCAAAGCCCGGCGACAATCCGCCGGGCCCGTTTCGGTGCGGCTATCGCACAGAGTCTGGCGACACGCGTGCTCAACGTGCGGGCCAGTAACCCAGCCATAGCCAGTTGGCCCATGCGGCCTGATGGATCAGGACGATCAGCCAGAACATGGCCTGAAAAGGCAGCTTGCGCGTCTTGTGTCGATAGAGTTGCTGGGCGAGCAACGCGCCGGGCCAGCCGCCCGCCAGCTCAGCGGCATGCAACCACTTTTCCGGAATGCGCCAGGCGCCGCTGCCCGCCGCACGCTTGTCATACCGATAAAGCGCGAAGGCCAGCACACTGCCGGCGACGTACAGCGCAGCCGGAGCGACCCGCCCTGCGTGCAGCCAGACGGAGACTGCGCCGTACCCCGGCACCGCACATAACAACAGCAGCGCCAAGGCTTTCAAGCCAGGAGACTGCACGCGGCCCGGCTCTGGCCTGATGCGCCGCGGTGCCCGCCGAGCGGACGCAGATTTCATCCTTGCGCCGTCGCCCAGTCGATCCAGCCAAACTGCCAGGTCGCAAGGATTAGCAGACCAAAGCCGATCCGGTACCAGGCGAAGACCGCGTAACTGTGCGTAGCGATGAACTTCAGCAGGCCGCGCACCGCGATCATGGCAAAGATGAACGAGACCACGAAGCCGACCGCGAACACCATGAAATCGTCAGGCCGGAACAGCTCGCGGTACTTGTAGCCCGAATAAACGGCCGCACCGACCATGGTCGGCATGGCGAGAAAGAACGAGAACTCGGTCGCCGCCTTGCGCGACAGCCCGAACAGCAGGCCGCCGATGATGGTAGAGCCGGAGCGCGAGGTCCCGGGAATCATCGCCAGGCACTGCACCATGCCGACCTTGAGCGCGTCGCTCCATTTCATGTCATCGACGGTGTCGACGGTGACCGCATGCTCGCGGCGCTCGGCCCACAGCATGACGATGCCGCCGAGCACCAGCGCGACGGCGACCGTGATCGGATTGAACAGGTAATGGTGAATGAGATCGGCGAACAGCACGCCGAGCACCACGGCAGGCAGAAACGCGATCAACAGATTGGCGGTGAAGCGCTGCGCCTGGCGCTCTTTCGGCAGACCCAGCACGACGTCGAAGATCTTGCGGCGAAACTCCCAGACCACGGCGAGGATCGCACCCAGCTGGATGATGATGTTGAACGCCTGCGCCCGTTCGCCGCCGAAGTTGATCAGGTCGGCGACGATGATCTGGTGCCCGGTACTGGAAATCGGCAGGAACTCGGTCAGCCCTTCTACAACACCCAATATCAACGCCTGAGCGGCTGTCCACAGATCCATCATTCCTCCATGCAGCACGGCAGCGCCGGCTGATCAGTTGTTGTTCAAAAATGGCGATTACCGCGAGCGGCGCGGGCTGAGTGGCCCCATTCGCGCCTGCTCATGCGCGCAAAAGCGCAGATGCTAGCAGACCTGTACGTGCAAAGCCTGAACAGCCTTGCTGTCCGACCAGGGTTTTACAGTTCAGGCTCCCCGAGCGCCCGTTAACCGCTTACAATCGCGCCCCCCAGATGATTGCCGTTGCTATGGAGAATCCATGTCCGAGGTTGAACTGTTCGCCGCCGTCCTCGGCGTGATCGCCGTCTGGCTGACGGTCAAGCAGAACCCGTGGTGCTGGCCTGTCGGCCTGGTCATGGTGGTGATCTACATCTGGATCTTCTTCGACGTGAAGCTCTACTCCGACATGCTGCTGCAGGTTATCTACGCCGGATTGCAGGTTTACGGCTGGCTGCAGTGGACCCGTCATGGCAGCAACCAGCCCGGCCGCGCGGTGACGGCGCTGCAGGGCGGCCCGGTGCTGGCGGGCCTGGCAGTCGGCGCGGTCATCAGCCTGGCGC
>JARDZH010000578.1 GCA_029240955.1 Pseudomonas sp.
GTCGCGAGCTGGCGCTCCCTCCCACTAGGTTCCGTGTGTAGCAAAACAGCGTTATTCGGTCAGCGGCTTTTCGGCGGATAGTCCTGCTTCAACTTCTCCAGCAACTGATCCTTCTCCTCCCACAGCGTGTTGATCCAGAGCTGAAATGCCAAGCGGTATTCCGGGTCCTGGTCATAGCTCTTGCCGATGAATTGCGCCGGGATCGCGATCTCATCGAAATGCGCCACCACTTCCCGAACGTTGCCGCATAGCAGATCCCAGAATCCCGGACGTCCGGCCGGATAATGGATCGTCACGTTGATGATCGAGTTCAACTGATCACCCATCGCATCCAGCACGAACGCAATGCCGCCGGCCTTTGGCTTGAGCAGGTTGCGAAACGGCGACTGCTGCCCGGCATGCTTCGCGGGGGTAAAACGCGTCCCTTCGGCAAAATTGAAAATGCCGACCGGGTTGTGACGAAACCGCGCGCAGGTGCGGCGGGTGGTTTCCAGATCCTTGCCTTTCTTCTCCGGGTGTTTGGCCAGATACGCTTTGGAATAGCGCTTCATGAACGGGAAGCCCAACGCCCACCACGCTAGCCCGATCACAGGCACCCAGATCAATTCCTGCTTGAGAAAGAACTTCAGGGGGCGGATGCGCCGGTTGAGCACGTATTGCAGCACCATGATGTCCACCCAGCTCTGGTGATTGCTGGTCACCAGATACGAGTGGCGATAGTCCAACCCTTCAAGACCGCTGAGGTGCCAGCGCGTATGGCCCAGCAGACGAATCCAGGCATTGTTGTTGCCGATCCAGGTTTCGTGGATGTGGCTCATCAGCCAGTCGGTGAACCGCTGGGCAGCCCGGAAGGGCAGGCAGACTTTGAAAAACGTGACCACAAACAACACCGAACAGCACAGGACGGTGTTGAGCGCCAACAGCAGCGAGGCGATGACGCCGCGCAATGGGGCAGGCAGGAAATCCATGAACGACCAGGCTCCGGAAAAGTGAGGACACAGCAGGCTCGACCTGCCGCGTCCGTTAGCATTATCAGATAAGTGTGTCTGCCTGAATGGCGGTCAGCGCGATGGTGTAAACGATATCGTCTACCTGAGCGCCACGCGGCAGATCGTTGACCGGTTTGCGCAGCCCCTGAAGCATCGGCCCCAGGCTTACACAATCGGCGCTGCGCTGAACGGCCTTGTACGTGGTGTTCCCGGTGTTGAGGTCCGGGAACACGAACACATTGGCACGCCCGGCCACCTGGCTGTCCGGCGCCAGCTGGCGAGCGACGTTTTCATTGGCGGCAGCGTCGTACTGCAGCGGGCCGTCGATCAACAGGTCGCGCTGGGTCTCGCGCGCCAGCAGCGTCGCTTCGCGGACCTTCTCGACTTCTTCGCCGCTGGCCGAATTGCCGCTGGAATAACTGATCATCGCCACGCGCGGCGCGATGCCGAACGCCACTGCCGAGCTTGCACTCTGCAATGCGATTTCCGCCAGGTCGCTCGCGCTGGGGTGCGGGTTCATGATGCAGTCGCCATAGACCAGCACCTGCTCGGGAAACAGCATGAAGAACACCGAAGAAACGAGCGTGCAGCCCGGGGCGGTCTTGATGAGCTGCAAGGCGGGGCGAATGGTGTTGGCGGTCGAATGCACGACACCCGACACCAGCCCGTCGACTTCGTCCAGAGCCAGCATCATCGTGCCGATCACCACCGGGTCTTCCAGCTGCTGCTCGGCCATGGGCTCGTTCAAGCCTTTGTTTCGGCGTAGCTCGACCATCGGCGTGACATAGCGCCCGCGGATCAGGTCGGGGTCGAGAATCTCCAGGCCCTGCGGCAGCTCGATGCCCTGAGCCTTGGCGACCGCGTGGACTTCCTCAGGCTTGCCGAGCAATACGCAGCGCGCGATGCCGCGCGCCTGACAGGTAGCAGCCGCTTGAATGACTAGCGGCTCGTTGCCTTCGGGCAGCACGATGCGTTTGTTGGCGGCCTGAGCGCGCTGGATCAGTTGATAACGGAACACCGCCGGCGAAAGCCGCAGTTCGCGAGGGGTGCCGCAGCGCTGATGCAGCCACGCGGCGTCGAGGTGGCCGGCAACGAAGTCGGTGATGATTTCGGCGCGTTCGCGATCATCGACCGGGATTTCCTTGTTCAACTGATTGAGCTGGTTGGCGGTGTCGTACGAGCCGGTACTGACCGACAACACCGGCAGACCGGCCTGCAGCGCGCCACGGCAAAGCTCCATGATGCGCGGGTCCGGCACGGTGTCACTGGTCAACAGCAGGCCGGCGAGCGGTACGCCGTTCATGGCCGCGAGGCTGACGGCCAGGATGATGTCGTCGCGATCGCCGGGCGTCACGACCAGAACACCCGGCTTGAGCAGCGGCACGGTGTTGAGCACGGTCCGCGCGCAAATAATGATCCGGGACATGCGGCGCTGATCGTAGTCGCCAGCGTTCAGCACTTGCGCGCCCAGCAGTTCAGCCACGTCGCGGGTTCGTGGAGCGTTCAGTTCGGCCTGAAACGGAATGCAGCCCAGTAGCCGGAAATCGCCACTGCGCAACAACGGAGAGTGCTCCTTCAGGCGCGCGGCAAAGTCTTCCATGCTTTCATCGGTGCGCACTTTGTTAAGGATCACGCCCAGCACTTTCGGGTCCTTGGGACCGCCGAACAGTTGGGCCTGCAACTCGACCCGGCCCGAGAGTTCGGTAAGGACTTCGTTTTCCGGGGCCGACACCAGAATCACTTCAGCATCCAGACTCTTGGCCAGGTGCAGGTTTACCCGTGCGGCGTAGCTCGCGCTGCGAGTTGGAACCATGCCTTCGACGATCAGCACATCCTTGCCGACAGCCGCCTCTTGATAAAGGGTGATCCGTGCGGCGTAGCTCGCGCTGCGGGTTGGAACCATGCCTTCGACGATCAGCACATCCTTGCCGACAGCCGCCTCTTGATAAAGGGTGATGATTTCTTCAAGCAGCTCATCGAGCTGACCGTCGCCCAGCATCCGTTCCACGTGTGCCAGGCCCAGCGGCTTGGGTGGTTTGAGGCCGTGGGTGCGAGCCACCAGTTCGGTGGAACGTTCGGGCCCTGTATCGCCGGGATGCGGTTGGGCGATGGGCTTGAAAAAGCCGACCTTCAGGCCCGCACGCTCCAGGGTGCGCACCAGGCCCAGGCTGATGGAAGTCAACCCGACGCCGAAATCGGTCGGGGCGATGAAAAACGTCTGCATACTGGCTTCTCGATTAAGCAGTGCAAGGGTCAGCGCAATAATGGACAGCGCCAGGACCGGAAAAATGCAGGGAGCCGTCTAACGCGGCGCCTCGTGGACAAGACTATCGTCATCCGTTGCGTTCGCACACCAGCCGCAGCGAAAGCGGGTGCCTATTTTTTGCAGGCGTTGCTGCGGGTCCAGCACCCAGGGGCGCGACTGCCATGGCGGTTGATGACGCAGGTGTTGAGTGTGGCCGCAGGAGAGCAGCGCGACCCAGTGGCCGTCTTCATCTTGCCGGAAGCCGATCAGGACTGAATTTTCCATGCGGGGCCGT
>JARDZH010000579.1 GCA_029240955.1 Pseudomonas sp.
AGGTCTGGTCGATGCGCTGAGCCGCGTTCTGGAACGCGGCATCGGAATCGCCACGGCTGTGGTTCGAGCCGCCGTCCTTCGCGCCGTTGGTCCGCAGCCCTTCAGCGAGGCTCTTGACCGGCTGCCCATCCTGATAGTGCACCTTGACGGCGTACGCCGCTGCCCTTGCCTGTTCAAAGGTCTTGCCCACGACCAGTGCAACGAACTGCCCAGGGTAGTAGACGCGGTCATCTTCGAACGGCAGTCGGTGCTCGTCGGCTTTGGCCGCTGACAGCATGCCGGCGAAATTCAGCGCTGCGTCGGGCGTGCGGTGCAGGTTGGGGAAGTTGCCGTGATGAAAAATGTCGACCACGCCCGGCATCGTCCGTGCCTGGCGGTCGTCGATGGCCGCGATACGGCCGCTGGAAATCGTGCTGTACACCCCGTAGGCGTAGAGCATGCCGGGCAGCGGATGATCTGCCGCATAACGCGCTTGTCCGCTGACTTTCTGGCCACCGTCGATGCGGCGCTGAGGGGTACCGATGATGGAGCCGCGCGCGGATTCAGGCGTGGAAATGGATTCGCTCATGAGTAACTCCTTATGCCGTGACGGCGGCCGACAGATCACGCAGATTTCGGGCAACGACCTGCTGGCCCAGAGGGATCTTGAACGCGTTGTGCTCGTAACCACGGGCGCCTTTCATCGCCAGCGCGGCGATTTGAGCGAATGTTTCAGCATTCGCCGGCTTGCCGATCAGCGCGCGCTCGGCTTCGGTCGCACGCCAGGGTTTGGTGGCAACACCGCCCAATGCGATGCGGGCGTCGGTGATGCGCTGGCCGTCCATCACCAGAATCACTGCACTGGACGCGAGCGCGAACTGGTAAGACGTGCGGTCGCGGAGTTTCAGGTAAGCCGAGCGGCTGTCCTTGAGCGGCGCCTCCAGCGTGACGTGAGTGATCAACTCGCCAGGTGCCAGCGCGTGCTCACGTTCCGGGGTGTCACCGGGCAGCAGGTGAAAGTCGGCGAAGTCAATGTCGCGGCTGCCGCCCGAGCCTTGCACCGTCACCTTGGCGCCGATGGCCGCCATGGCGACGCACATATCCGATGGATGCGTGGCAATGCAGTGCTCGCTGGTGCCCAGCACCGCATGCACGCTGCGGTTCATCCCGCCGATTGCCGCGCAGCCGGAACCCGGCTGGCGCTTGTTGCACGGGGAAATGCCGTCCCGGAAGTAATTGCACCGCACACGCTGAAGAATATTGCCGCCGGTCGTGGCCTTGTTGCGCAGCTGGGTGGATGCACCGGCCAGAAGGGCTTGGGACAGCACCGGATAACGCTCGCGCACCAGCGGATGGTTGGCCAGGTTGGTATTGCTCACCAGCGTCCCGATCCGTAAGCGTCCGTCGGGCAGCGACTCGACTTCCTTGAGCGCCAGCCGGTTGATGTCCACCAGCTGCGTGGGCTGCATGACGTCGAGCTTGACCAGATCCAGCAACGTGGTGCCGCCCGCCAGATAGTAATGCTGGGACGCGCCGGCGGCAGTGCTGACTGCCTGAGCGGGCGATTCGGCCCGTGCATAGTCGAAAGTACGCATCAGACGGCCCCTCCCATTTTCGAGCGAGCGGACTGAACCGCCGTGAGGATGTTCTTGTAGGCGCCGCAGCGGCAGATATTGCCGCTCATGGCTTCGCGAACGCTGCCGTCATCGTCGGGGATGTTCGGGTCCTTGAGAATGGCGACGGCGCTCATGATCTGACCCGACGTGCAGTAACCGCACTGGTAGGCATCGTGTTCCCAAAAGGCTTCCTGCACCGGGTGCAGCTTGCCGTTCTCGGCCAGGCCTTCGATGGTGGTAATGCTGTCGCCGTCATGCTGCACGGCGATCGACAGACAGGAGTTGATGGCAACGCCGTTGACCAGCAGCGTGCAAGCGCCACACTGGCCCTGGTCGCAACCTTTCTTGGTGCCGGTCAGCTGCAACCGGTCGCGCACGACATCGAGCAAGATGGCATTGGCCGGCACGTTCAGCGTGTGCGTCTGGCCATTGACCTTGAGCACGATGCGCTGCTCACCGGCACCGGGCGCGCCGGAACCCTGCACGACCGGGCCGGGTGCCGGAGCAGGAGCTGCCTGCGCCGTGCCATCGGCGGGTATCCAGGTGGACAGTGTGGCGGCGGCGATGCCGGAAGCGCCGAACTTGAGAAAATTGCGTCGCGAAGGCTGCGCAGTGTCGTCTTCACATCCCGCATCTTGATGCTTCTGGGGTTCGTTCATCAGGATCACTCGTTATTAGCCGTCACTTTTCGTGAAGCGACGGGCGTTATTGTGTGTCAGCGGCTCGGGCGTACTCCTGCTCACTGACCTGCTGCATCCATTCGACGACCTTGCCGTCCAGCGCTTCGGCAATAGCGATGTGACTCATGCCTGTCGTGGCCGCCGCGCCGTGCCAGTGGCGCACGTTCGGGGCTATCCAGACGGTGTCGCCCGGACGAATCGCTTTCGCCGGACGACCCTCTTCCTGTACCCATCCCGCACCGGCCGTGACAATCAACGTCTGGCCCAGAGGATGGGTGTGCCATGCGGTGCGTGCGCCCGGTTCGAACGTCACGGTCGCGCCACTGACCCGAGCGGGCTCCGTGCCCTTGAACGGCGTGTCCACGCGCACCCTGCCCGTGAAGTACTCCGCCGGTCCTGCCGCCGACGGCTGAGCCCCGATCGGAGTGACCGTGACTGCATCTGGCTGACCTTTAGCATCGGGCTGCGACTTCTGTGCGCCGGAAGCTTCCACAGTCATCAGTGAAAGCGACAGGGCGGCGGCTGCAAGTTTCTTCATCGGATATCTCACCTCAATGTGACAAACCTGCCCGACCCACAG
>JARDZH010000580.1 GCA_029240955.1 Pseudomonas sp.
ACCGCGGTGAGGCCTGACGCGGCTTGCGCCGCTTGTGTCTTGTAGAAGACCTAGAATTGGGGTGAGAGCGGCGGGTGACAAGCTGTTTCGCCGAAGTGCCACCAGCACGTGTAGCAGCCTAAGCTGTCACCCGCCTTCCACTCTGATCGACAACCCGAACAGTTGACCGAGCCTTGCAGCTCGAACTGCACAAGCGTGGGTGTAACCAGAGCGCTCTCACATCTCAAGTGTAAGAGGGTTTGATTATGACTGCCTATGCCGGTATCGATATTTCTCAAGACGAATTTGTCGTTCAGCTTTTTCCCAACAAGCTCGACACGGCTTATGTCTGCTCCTCGACTGCGCACGCTGAGCTGATCCAGTGGCTCAAGAGCCATGATGTGGGGCGGGTAGTCATTGAGGCTACCGGCGGTTATGAAAAGGCTGTTCTGAAATCCTTGCAGGCGGCTGAATTCGACGTTGTACGAATCAATCCTCGTCGTGCCAGAAATTTCGCCAAGGCGCTGGGGAAAAAAGCCAAGACAGACGCTGTCGATGCCGAGGTGTTGGCGCATTTCGCATCGGTGATCAAGGATGTCACCACCCGCCCGACGACTGCGGCACACGATGAGCTCAGGGCGTTGATACAGCAGAGAAAAAACTTTGTGGAGCAACGCGACGACGATAAAAGGCGACTTCGCAACGCCACCTGCAAAGCCGTAAGAAACGCCCTTATTGCTCATATTCAATTTCTGAAAAACCTGGTGAAGGAGTTCGACAAGAACATCCTGGACCAGATGTCTGTTGTGGATAACGACCGAGCCAATCGGCTGTGCTCGATAAAAGGTGTGGGTCCGGTCACGGCGGCAAATTTACTGGTCTATCTACCTGAACTGGGCGAAGTTGGCCGCCGAGAAATCGCGTCGTTGGTTGGCATAGCGCCATTCAATAACGACAGTGGCAAGCACTGTGGCAAACGCACGATCCAGGGCGGCAGAGCCGCCCTGCGTCGAGCTTTGTACATGGCATGCTGGAGTGTGATTCGATCTCAGCCAGCTTTTAAACTGAGATACCAGGCGTTACGCGAGCGAGGCAAATGCGCAAAAGTAGCGCTGATCGCCTGCATGCGGATTTTGTTGGTACGCATGAACGCCATGGTCCGCGACAGTGCCGAATGGAAAGAACAGCACGCCTAGCGTCTGCTGAGGTTGACGGGCGACAGGACACGGCCAAAGAAGCGTGGGCCTGATGCTGCCTCGAAATTGCCTAAACAGCTTCGAGGCAGAATTAGGTGATAAGACAGTTGCTGCTACAGAGATCGCGTATGCCCGTGGCGATGTGCGGGACGTCAAGCCTCTTCGGCCTCGTCCTCATCGGCACCATCGACCTTCATGCCCAATTCCTTGATCTTGCGCGTCAAGGTATTGCGACCCCAGCCCAGCAGCACGGCCGCGTCACGACGACGTCCGGCGGTGTGCTTCAAGGCGGTCTCGATCATGATCCGTTCGAAGCTGGGCACGGCGCTGTCGAGCAGGCTCGACTGCCCACGTGCCAGCGCCTGGTCGGCCCATTGGCGCAACGCCTGCTCCCAGTTGGTCACGGGTGCAGCGTCCTGCGGCAGGCTCAACAGCTCCGGCGGCAGGTCGCCCGTGTGCACTTCGCGCCCCGAAGCCATCACCGTGATCCAGCGGCAGGTGTTCTCCAACTGGCGCACGTTGCCTGGCCATGGCAGGTTTTTCAGGTATTCCTCGGTCTCGCTCTTGAGCAGCTTGGGTTCGACCGCCAGCTCCTGCGCGGCGCGGCTGAGAAAGTGCCGGGCCAGGGTGGGGATGTCTTCGCGTCGGTCCGACAGGCGTGGAATGTGAATACGGATCACATTGAGGCGATGGAACAGGTCTTCGCGGAACTTGCCGGCGTGCACCAGCGTTTCCAGGTTCTGGTGGGTGGCGGCAATGATGCGCACATCGACCTTGACCGGTATGTGTCCGCCGACCCGGTAGAACTCGCCATCGGCGAGCACGCGCAGTAGACGCGTCTGGGTGTCGGCAGGCATGTCACCGATCTCGTCGAGAAACAGGGTGCCGCCGTCGGCCTGCTCGAAGCGGCCGCGGCGCAGGTTGGCAGCGCCGGTGAAGGCACCTTTCTCATGGCCGAACAGCTCCGACTCCATCAGGTCCTTTGGGATCGCTGCCATGTTCAGGGCAATGAACGGCGACGCGGCGCGTGGGCTGTGCCGATGCAACGCATGGGCGACCAGTTCCTTGCCCGTGCCTGACTCACCGTTGATCAGCACGGTGATGTTGGAATGGCTGAGACGACCGATGGCACGGAAAACTTCCTGCATGGCGGGCGCTTCACCGATGATCTCGGGCGTGCGGGTCAGTGCCGGCACTTCGATCAGGCCCTGCTGTTCCTGCGCGTGCTGATTGGCGCGCTTGACCAGCGACACCGCTTCGTCGATGTCGAACGGCTTGGGCAGGTACTCGAAGGCACCGCCCTGGTAGGAAGCCACCGCGCTGTCCAGGTCCGAATGCGCGGTCATGATGATCACCGGCAGGCGCGGATGCTGTTCGCGAATGCGTGCCAGCAGGTCCAGGCCACTGGCGCCGGGCATGCGAATGTCGGAGATGATCACGTCGGGCTGCTGGCGTGCCAGCCGGCTCATGACGCCATCGGCGCTGTCGAAGCTCTGGGTGGTCATGCCTTCTTGCTGCAGGGCCTTTTCCAGGACCCAGCGGATGGAACGGTCGTCATCGACGATCCAGACAGTTTCACTACGGCTCATGACGAAGCGGCTCCTTGTTCCAGCGGCAGGAAGATCGAAAAGGTGGTGTGGCCGGGGTGGCTTTCACATTCGATCA
>JARDZH010000581.1 GCA_029240955.1 Pseudomonas sp.
GTTCGGCTGTACCGGCCCTTCGCGGCTGAAGCCGCTCCCACAGAGGTGCGCGTTTTTCGTGGGAGTGGCTTTAGCCGCGAAAGCGTAGTGAGTAAAGACAGTTGGGTCCTACCGTCATTGGGTGTCGCTTCGATCAACACTCCACCAGATTCACCGCCAGCCCGCCCCGCGAGGTTTCCTTGTACTTATCGTGCATGTCCGCACCGGTGTCGCGCATGGTGCGGATGGCGTGGTCCAGGGAAATGAAATGCTCCCCGTCACCGCGCATCGCCATCTGCGCAGCGTTGATCGCTTTCACCGCCGCAATCGCATTACGCTCGATGCACGGCACCTGAACCAGCCCGCCCACCGGATCGCAGGTCAGGCCGAGGTTGTGCTCCAGACCGATCTCGGCTGCGTTTTCCACCTGTTCAGGCGTCGCCCCCAGAATCTCTGCCAGCCCGGCCGCCGCCATGGCGCACGCCGAGCCGACTTCACCCTGGCAGCCCACTTCAGCACCGGAAATCGAAGCGTTCTTTTTGCACAGAATGCCCACCGCCGCCGCACTCAGGAAAAACCTCACCACGTCATCGTCGTTGGCAGTCGGTTTGAACTTCATGAAGTAATGCAGCACCGCCGGCACGATGCCCGCCGCGCCGTTGGTGGGTGCAGTAACCATGCGCCCGCCAGCCGCGTTTTCTTCGTTGACAGCCAGAGCGAACAGGTTGACCCACTCCATTGCGCTCAGCGTCGAGCCGATTACGTTCGGGTTGTCGAGGTTTTGCAGGCTCTGGTGCAGACGATACGCGCGGCGACGCACATTCAGCCCGCCCGGCAAAATTCCGGTTTCGGTGAGGCCTTTGGCAACACACGCCTGCATGGCTTCCCAGATGACCAGAATCTTCTCGCGAATCTCTTGCTCACTGCGCCAGGCCTTCTCGTTTTCCATCATCAGTTGCGACACGCTCAGCCCGTGCGTCTTGCACAGTTTGAGCAATTGCGCACCGCTGGAAAAATCGTAGGGCAGCACCGTGTCGTCGTTGTCCAGCACGCCGCTGGCGGCCTGAGCGGCATCGACCACGAAACCGCCGCCGACCGAATAGTAGGTCTGCTCGAACAGCTCGCCCGACTGGCCATACGCACACAGCGTCATGCCGTTAGGGTGATAGGGCAGGCTTTCGTCGAGCAGACACATGTCCCGGTCCCAGACAAAATTCACCTCGTGTTCGCCGGCCAGCAGCAGCTTGCCGTCAGCCAGCAGGGCGTCGATGCGCGGGTTGACCTGAGCAGGATCAATGCGGTCCGGCCATTCGCCCATCAGACCCATGACAGTTGCGCGGTCGCTGCCATGGCCGATGCCGGTGGCCGAAAGAGAACCGTACAATCGCACCTCGATCCGTTCTACGCTATGCAGCCTGCCCTGATCGCGCAGGTCGGTCACGAACAGCACGCCTGCGCGCATCGGCCCCACGGTGTGGGAACTGGACGGGCCGATGCCGATTTTGAACATGTCGAAGACGCTGATGGCCATCACGGAGGTCCTTCAAGTGAGATGATGCACAGGAGTTTTCAGACTCCTTTTTCTGGCTCTCATGTTTGGCTCGCGCCGACTAAACGACAAACGATTGTTCCTATGCCACGCTTTAGCGGAACTCCTCAATGAGTAGAATCTTCAACGCGCAGATGCATGCCTGGCTTCAGGTATTCGCCTGCGCGGCTCGTCATTTGTCCTTCACCCGCTGCGCTGAAGAACTGCACGTCACGCCGGGCGCCATCAGCCAGCAGATGCGCCAGCTTGAGGAACGGCTGGGCTTTGCGCTGTTTCACCGCGTCGGGCGCGGGCTGGAACTGACCGCTGAAGGTCAGCGGCTGGCGCTGGTCGCCAATGAGGTGCAGAGCCGCATCAGCGATGAATTGCGTCTGTTGTATTCGGGGCGGATCGGCGGGGTGTTCAAGCTGCGCTGCATTCCGTCGTTCCTGAGCAAATGGCTGATGCCGCGTCTTCCGCGTCTGCAGGAAGCGTTTCCGGACATCCAGCTGCGAATCATTGCCGAGGACAGCAGCGGCTCATTGCGCGACGACGATTTCGATCTGGCGATAGACCTGAACGACGGCAGCTATCCGGGCCTGATGACCACCTCGCTGCTGGAAGAAGAGCTGTTTCCGGTCTGCTCGCCACGCCTGCTGGAAGGCCGGCCGCCGCTGGATACGCCGAGCCAGCTGGTGCATTTTCCGTTGCTGCACGACATCACCGCCTGGCGCGGCAGCTACGAGTATGCAGAGTGGGAGTTCTACCTGACAGCCATCGGCGCGGACGGCATCGACGTGCGCCGCGGCCATACCTTCAACCGCAATCACCTGACCATCGAAGCCGCGCGCATGGGCATGGGCGTCGCCATCGCACGCAAAGCGCTGATCACCGATGAGCTGGAGCAAGGCTCGCTGATCGTGCCGTTCGGCTACCCGATCAAGGCCAAGAAAAAGTATGTGCTGGCGTACCGCGAAGGCGCACTGAGCACACCATCGCGGCGTGCCGTGCATGACTGGCTGGTGATGATGGCGCAGGAAGGTCAGTTTGCTGAAGAGTCGATGGCCCGGCCGATACAAATGTAGCGTCTGGACCACCGCTTCGCGACCAAGGTCGCTCCTACAACGTCGGCGGGGCACGCCGAACTGCCGTAGGAGCCAGCTTGCTGGCGAAGCGGCGTTTCGATCGACGCAGATGTAGCGTCCGTGTCGCCGCTTCGCGACCAAGGTCGCTACTACAGCACCGCGCCGGGCCAATGAATCAGTGAAACGCCTCGGCAATCAGCACTGCACCGATGAACGTCCCCAGATTCGCCAGGAACGACACCAGC
>JARDZH010000582.1 GCA_029240955.1 Pseudomonas sp.
GTGTGCTGGATCAGACGCGGGTCGTCCAGCGGCAAAGAGCGGCCCAACTCGGCTTCGATGATCGCCTGCAACTTGAGATTGTCGATGCTGCCGTCCGGGTTGACGGCCGGCTTGAGTTTTTGCGGATCGATCTGCGCATGTTCGCCCGGCGCGTAGTAGATGGCACCGGTCGCGAAGTCCACAGCAAAGGCGATGACGCCAGGGATGAGATAGAACAACAGCCCGAAGGCATCCAGCGCAGCAATGGCCGGATCGATCTTGCCATCGATCTGACCACGACGGTCAGGATAGAAAATGCTGCCACAGGCCGAAATCTGGGTCAGCAACGCGGTGACCAGAACACCACCAATCAAACGGGAAGGAATGCGCATGAAAAGCTCCTGGAATGAAGAGGGCAACTATACAAGGCAAAGGCTGCAAGGCTAAGACTATTGCGTGGGGAGGTGGTTCTGAGGGCTACAGGACTGGCGTTGCGTCTCGCGCTGATGCGTTTGCTTGGTGGCCGCTCACTCCGGAGCATCCCTCCAGTTCAACCACTCCCCAAGCATGGCGGGCACTCTGTCATGACTTTGGAGCCAGGCATGCAGGTCTGGGTCTATCCACTCGATGATTTCAGATATGTCTCTGTGGATCTCATACAGCGGCTGCCACAACAAAGGTTCATGATGAAAACACCGATTGCGCAGGTCTCGCTCTTCATTGAGACGCGTGCGGATGTTGTCGGGCAGGCGCATGCCCTTGGGGCAAGAATGGAATACGCGCATCAGCGGTTTGGACAATTGTCTGATCGTGGCGCGGTTGAACAGAGAGGTCCAGAACCCGAAGCTGAGTTCCGCCACGATGTTATCTGGGGTCGCCCCAACACGGCGCTTACTGAGGTTGCCTTTGGCTTCGGCGATTTTTGCATAAAACGTTTGCAGGTTTTTGTCGCCAGCGTTGTGCCATTCCTCGTACCAGTCATTCCGACCGTACTCTAACGCCATCTCTCGCTGGATGCCGTTACGCAGAGCAACCTCCAGCACATGAAAAACAGAGACCAGTGACTCAGCGATCTTCATGTTGTGAACGTAAGCCTCGGCGGCCCTTGCCTGCTTGTTCTTACTGCCCTTCAAGTAACGGGACATTCTTGGTGTCGAGAGTTTCGACTCCAGCGTTTGCCAAACCATAGCGGTCCTTACAGCCAAAGTGCCGGATGATACGAGGCAGCTGCAGCGTACGTGAAACCTCGGCTGTTACAGGGTATTAACACAAAAAAAACGGCGAGACGGGACAAAAAGCGTCCGGGTTGCATCTCGAAGTTGACGCCGATCAGCTATGTGATAAATTGACCTGGCTGCCCTAGCGCCTCCACTCCCGGGTTACAGAAACGGTGATGAGACTAGGTTGTGTTATGGCCCCGCTTTGCGGGGCCTTCTCGTTTCTGACCTTTGTCCAACCGCGAAGTCTTGCATCCTCGTCGCGGGCAAGCGCGCTCCTACATTGATCGTATTGGCAATGGCCGCCTGTTGTGGGGCTGGCATCCACGCGGGCGCGCTCCTACACCGATCGTATTGGCAATATAATCGGCCGCTTGTTCTGGAGCCGCCATGATTTCCCTGCCTATCGATGCTGTCCTCCCGGCCTTGCGCCAGGCCCTTGTTTCTCGCGATGAAGCGGTGCTCGAAGCGCCTCCCGGCGCGGGCAAGACCACGCGAGTGCCGTTGGCGTTGCTGAATGAGCCGTGGCTGGCCGGGCAGAGCATTTTGATGCTCGAACCCCGGCGTCTTGCCGCGCGTGCTGCGGCGGAGCGGTTGGCGAGTGAGCTGGGCGAGAAGGTTGGCGAAACCGTGGGCTACCGCATTCGCCTGGAGAGCCGCGTCGGTCCGAACACCCGGATTGAAGTCGTCACCGAAGGCATTCTCACCCGCCGGTTGCAGGAAGACCCGGCGCTTGAAGGCGTTGGCCTGGTAATTTTCGATGAATTCCACGAGCGCAGTCTGGACGCCGATCTGGCCCTGGCATTGAGCCTCAACGGCCGGGAGCTGTTTCGCGACGAGCAGCCGCTGAAAGTCCTCTTGATGTCCGCCACGCTGGAAGGCGAGCGGTTGTCGGCGCTGCTTGAAGACGCTCCGGTGGTGCGCAGCGACGGGCGCATGTACCCGGTGACGATCAACTGGGGGCGGCCGTTTCAGCCCGGCGAGTACATCGAGCCGCGAGTGGTGCAGACCGTGCTCGACGCGCTCGGCAACGAAAGCGGCAGTGTGCTGGTGTTTCTGCCGGGTCAGGCAGAGATCCGGCGCGTCAATCAGCAACTGGCAGACGCGCTGGGCGAACGAGCCGATGTGCTGCTCTGCCCGCTGCACGGCGAGCTGGACCTGAGTGCTCAACGCGCGGCTATCGACCCTGCGCCCAAGGGCATCCGCAAAGTTGTGCTGGCGACCAACATTGCCGAAACCAGTCTGACCATCGACGGCGTCCGCGTGGTAGTGGATGCAGGACTGGCGCGCGTCCCGCGTTTCGACCCCGGCAGCGGCATGACCCGACTCGACACCCAGCGGATCTCGCGCGCCAGCGCGACACAACGAGCCGGCCGGGCAGGGCGTCTGGAGCCTGGCGTCTGCTATCGGCTATGGTCCGAAGCTCAGCACGAGCAGCTTGCAGCTTATGGCACGGCGGAAATGCTTCAAGCGGATCTGGCCGGTCTTGCCCTGCAGCTGGCGCGCTGGGGCGTGCTTCCCAACCAGCTCAAATGGCTCGATCTGCCGCCGAATGCTGCCTTTGCTCAAGCGCGTGATTTGCTGCAGCGCTTGGGCGCGCTGGACACTGACGGTCGTTTGAATAGCCACGGGC
>JARDZH010000583.1 GCA_029240955.1 Pseudomonas sp.
ATGGGCGTCTATTCACGGCCTGGCCAGGGTACGCAGTTCTACATGACCCTGTCGATCTAGGCAGCCGGCCTGCATGCCCTGCGCGGTCAGGCCTCGTCGCCGACACGCCGGCCGCTGCGGCGCCGGCCTTTGGTGATCAGCTCCTTGAACTGACGTGCGTTCAGCGCCTGCGCGAACAACCAGCCCTGACCGTAGTCGACCCCTTCGCTTTCAAGCAGCAGCGCCTGGGTCTCATGCTCGATGCCTTCGGCAATCACCCGCAGATCCAGGGCATGCGCCATGCGAATGATGTGCGGGGCCACGCCGCTGCTTTCGGCATCGTCGCCCAAGGCATCGATGAACGCCTTGTCGATCTTGAGGCAATCCACGGGCAGGCTTTGCAGGTAGGCCAGACTGCAATAGCCGGTACCGAAGTCATCGATCAATACGGTATGCCCGACATCGCGAAGTGCCTGGAGGTTCTCGCGTGCCACATCGACGTCGATCAGGGAGCGTTCGGTAACCTCGAAAGCGATTTGCTCGGGCGCGACGCGATAGATGGAGAGCAGCTTGGCCACCACTTCTCCGATACGCGGAACGGTTACATCGCACGCCGCCAGATTGATCGAGATATACAGGTGCGGATTGGCCCGCAGCAGATGACTCAACTGTTCCAGTGACTGCTGCAGGACGAAGTCGGTGATCTGGCGGATCTGGCCGCTGTCTTCGGCCAATGGAATGAACAGCTCCGGACTGGTCAACGTGCCGTCAGGGCGGCGCCAGCGGACCAGTGCCTCGGCACCGACACAGCGTCGGTTGCTCAGGTCGAAAATGGGCTGGTAAAGGACCTGCAGCTCGCCACGACGCAACGCGCCATGCAACTCGCCTCCCATCGAACGGCGCTGGGTTATCAACTGCAGAACCAGCCAGCCAATGCACAAGGCCACGAACATGCTGACGGGAAACAGCAGCCACAGCGATGTGTCGAATATGGGCAGCTCACTGCTGCGGGGGGTAATGAGCACCAGTTGGAAGTCCGGGGACTTGGTCGACATGCGATAGATCAGCCGGTCCGGCGTCACCTGCAGGGCGTCTGTCGCATCAGCCCGCCAGCCCGACGCCGGCGGCCATGGTTGGTCCGAACCCAACACCGGGATCGCCCGGCGTCCTTGATCGAGCACGACCAGCAGGCTGCCACCGGCGGGGAGATCGACGACATCGGTCAGATGCCCGCGCGAGGTGGACACGCGGAAAGGTCCGCGTCCGAGCATCAAGGCGGCCCAGTTATCATTGCGCTGAGTCGTGGTATTGAGCCAATAGCTATAGGTAGACCCCTGGATATCCGGCGGCCGACCCAGGCTGGCGACGTCTTTGCCTCGGCGATTGGAGCAACGTTGGGCGCCGTCGATGAATGCGGCCTCGAAGACGAAGCGGTTGTCGAAGCCGATCTTCTCCAGGGCATCCATCATTTGCGGGCCGCAGTGACGTACCGGCTGTGCCTGTAAAGCATCGACGCCTTCGCGCAACTGGCCGAATATCTGCTCCAGGCGCACGAGGAAACGCTCGCCGCTCGCATTCATCTGCTGTCTTTCGTTGAGCTGAACCTGATGCGTGATCAGTGCAAAACTGGCAGCAATCAGCAACAGCGCGCTGGCCAATGCGGCGAGCGTGGCCAGCGCCCAGGGGCGATAGAGAAGACTGCGGAGTTGCGAGAAAACGGCGGCCATCTAGGTTCATCCAGTTAGGGGCATCAATGTATAGCAACCGGATGGCAATTGGCCCGCGCTTTCGACCCTATACACGTTAATTTTTGCTATTGAGCGCCTGCAGGATCGCGGCGCTTTGTGCATCGGGCTCGCCGTCGAAACGCTGCGGCCGGAAATGCATTTGGAACGCTGCCAGGACATGCCGCGTGGCAACGTCCAACTGACCGTTCTGGACGACCTCGTAGCCTAGCCGCGCCAACTGCTGCTGATACCAGGCAACGCTCGGCGGGCTGGCTTCGAATCGTGCCTGGTAGCGTGCTACCACCTGCGCGTCGGGCCATATGCCCAAACCGTGCTCGGCGAGGCGCTGCCACGGAAACAGGGGCCCTGGATCGGTCTTGCGCAACGGGGCGATGTCGCTGTGGCCAATGATGTTGCGCGGGGCGATACCGTTGCGCTGCACGATATCCTTGAGCAACGCGATCAACGCCTGGATCTGTGCCTCGCTGTAGGGATACCAGACGCGACCTGTCGGGGTGTCCTTGTAGCCGGGATTGACGATTTCGATACCGATCGAGCTCGAGTTGAGCCAGGTACGGCCATCCCACTGACTGGCGCCGGCATGCCACGCTCGACGGCTTTCGTCCACCAGCTGATAGACAGTTGCCGGCTGGTCGCCGACCAGATAATGGCTGCTGACCTCACCGTGGGTCAGCAACTGCAATGAGCGTGGCAGGTCGGCCGAGGTGTAGTGCAGCACCACGAATTGCACGCGGTTGTCATGGTTCACGGAGGGATGGCTGCGGTCGATGCTCAGGCCATTGGAACATCCAGCCAGCACCAGCAGGGAGAAGGCGACAAGGAGCAACTTCATAGGAGAATCACACTACAGGTGGTAGGAAAAGGGCGTCAGCATAGCGTAGCCCGTTGCCAGCTTTCAGAGGACATGCGTTACGCCAAGTTGCCGATTGGCGAGTAAACCGGATCAGTGCGCCGGCTCGATCTGGTTGCGTCCGGCTTCCTTGGCCCGATACAGCGCCTGGTCGGCACGCTTGAGTACCTGGCTGGCATTTTCGCCGGGCTTGAACACGGCGACGCCTGCCGACATGGTGATGGTGACGCGCTCGCCCTTGAAAT
>JARDZH010000584.1 GCA_029240955.1 Pseudomonas sp.
TGCGAATGCCCATGCGCTTGCCCAGATCCGGCGCGCCGGTAAACACCGCCGCTTCCCAGTTCAGACACGCCTGGCGCAGACGCTCGCCGAGGTTCTGATAGAGGTACAGCAGGCTGGCCTCGTCACCCAGGCGCTCGCCGTATGGCGGGTTGCAGATCACAAGACCTTTCTGGTTCTGGTCCGGGCGCGGCTCGAAGGTCGCGACTTCACCCTGATAGACCTTGATCCACTCGCTCAGGCCGGCACGTTCGATGTTGTTGCGCCCCGGCTGAATCAGTCGCGGGTCAGCTTCGTAACCGCGAATCCACAGCGGCGGACGCGCCAGACCGGCCTGAGCACGGGCCAGGGCCTCATCGTGCAGCTTGCGCCACAAGGCCGGTACGTGGCCCAGCCACGCGGAGAAACCCCAGCGCTCGCGCTTGAGGTTGGGCGCGATGTCGGCGGCGATCATGCCGGCTTCAACCAGAAAGGTGCCGACACCGCACATCGGGTCAGCCAGCGCGCCACCTTCGGCTGCGATGCGTGGCCAGCCGGAGCGGATCAGGATAGCGGCAGCCAGGTTTTCCTTGAGCGGTGCAGCGCCCTGCTGCAGGCGGTAGCCGCGCTGGTGCAGGCTGTGACCGGACAGATCCAGCGACAGAATGGCTTCGCCCCGGTCAAGGCGCAGGTGCACGCGCAGGTCGGGATTGATCTTGTCCACCGAAGGCCGCTCGCCTTCAGGCGTGCGCAGTTTGTCGACGATGGCGTCCTTGACCTTCAGCGCACCGAAGTGAGTGTTGTCGATGCCCGAACCGTGACCACTGAACTCGACCGCGATCGTGCCGTCCGCTTCCAGATGGTCCTGCCAGTCGACATCCAGCACGCCATGGTAGAGATCTTCGGCGTTCTTCATCGGGAAACGCTTGAGGACCAGCAGCACGCGGTTGGCCAGACGCGACCAGAGACACAGCCGGTAGGCGGTCTCCATATCGGCCATGCCGCGGATGGCTGAGGTGTGTTCGCGGGCTTCTTCCAGACCAAGGCCTGCGGCCTCTTCGGCAAGCAGCCCTTCGAGGCCTTTGGGGCAAGTAAGGAAAAGTTCGTAGCGATCCGACATGTGTATTCCAGGGCCTGAGCCGTCTGTGGCGGGCAACGCATTGCCCCACCGGTTTCAAAACAGGCGCCTTTCAAAGAGTACGCCTGCGTGGCACGTATCTGTGCCGGTCCGCCGCATCCACCTTCATGGCAGTACGACGGCATGAGTAACGATAATCCACCCTGCCTTCCCGTGCAGGTAGGAAATAAGCTGTCCGGTGACGACCCTTCGTCGCCTCGAACGCTCTAGCACTTTGCTATCAGCCGTGCCTGATTCATTTCCGGTCTGATCGTGTAGCCCGCATCACAAGGGCGCTGCGTGGAAACTGTGCGTTACAGCACATCTCGCCTTATGGCTTCACAGACCGGATTGTGACTTGCTTATGACAAAACGATCATTCACACCTTCATGCGCTTTGGTTAGAACTCACCTCAGGTCATTGCTGCAATGGTAATGACACCAAGGCCCGCGACGCCGGCAGCGGGCACCAACGGCAGAACTTTCTGCCCGACCTCACCTCGAGGTCTCAGGGATATAACAGTCAACAGACGAGGGCAATACCCTATGAGAAGACTTAAGCGTGATCCGTTGGAAAGAGCATTTTTACGCGGATATCAGTACGGTGTTCATGGCAAGTCCCGTGAGCTTTGCCCTTTTACTCTACCGTCGGTGCGCCAGGCATGGATCAATGGCTGGCGAGAAGGACGTGGCGACAACTGGGACGGTATGACCGGCACTGCGGGAATCCACAGACTCAACGAACTTCACGCGGTCGGATAAGGTAATTCCGACCAGTCCATCGAAAAAATATTGACTGACTTCACATCCGTACCATGCACGCCCCACCCGGGCGGCGGTAACACGAGGGGCTCTTCATGAGCCCCTTTTCTTGCCAGGACTTCAGCCGCGCGGCATTGCCGCGATAGCGTCCACCGACTCGCGAATCAGTGCCGGCCCTTTGTAGATGAAGCCCGAGTACACCTGAACCAGACTGGCACCGGCGGCGATCTTCTCGGCCGCGTGCCGGCCTTCGGTGATCCCGCCCGCTGCAATGATCGGCATGCGCCCGGCAAGTTCACCTGCCAGCACGCGAACCGTCTGAGTGCTCTTCTCGCGCACCGGCGCACCTGACAACCCGCCCGCTTCGTCGGCATGGGGCAAGCCGGCCACGCCTTCGCGACTGAGCGTGGTGTTGGTGGCGATGACCGCGTCCATTCCCGACTCCAGAAGCGCAGCGGCGACCAGAACGGTTTCCTCGTCGGTCATGTCCGGTGCGATCTTGATCGCCAGTGGCACCCGCTTGCCATGCAGCACCGTCAGTTCCTGCTGGCGCTTGCTCAAGGCTTCGAGCAGCTGCTTGAGCGAATCGCCGAACTGCAGGCTGCGCAGACCCGGGGTATTGGGCGAGCTGACGTTGACCGTGATGTAGCTGGCGTGGGTGTAGACCTTGTCCAGACAGATCAGATAGTCGTCCACCGCGCGCTCGACCGGCGTGTCGAAGTTCTTGCCGATGTTGATCCCCAGAATGCCTTTGTAGCGTGCGGCTGCGACCCGGCTCAAAAGATGATCGACGCCCAGGTTGTTGAAGCCCATGCGATTGATGATCGCCTCGGCGTTGGGCAAGCGAAAGATCCGCGGCTTCGGGTTGCCCGGCTGCGGGCGCGGCGTGACGGTACCGATCTCGACGAAGCCGAATCCCAGCTGGGCGAAGCCATCGATGGCAGCGCCGTTCTTGTCCAGCCCGGC
>JARDZH010000585.1 GCA_029240955.1 Pseudomonas sp.
ACCTTCATGTCGGCCATTCTTGAGCCCGACGCGCTGTCCGCACTGAAACTCACGGTCATCGCCGTGTTGATCTCGGTGCCGCTCAACCTGATTTTCGGGGTAAGCGCGGCGTGGTGCGTCAGTAAATATTCGTTTCGCGGCAAGAGCGTGCTGGTGACCTTGATCGACCTGCCGTTCTCGGTCTCGCCAGTCATCGCCGGTCTGGTCTACGTGCTGATGTTCGGCGCGCAAGGCCTGTTCGGCCCCTGGCTGCAGGATCACGACATTCAGATTGTGTTCGCATTGCCGGGTATCGTGCTGGCGACCATCTTTGTCACCGTGCCGTTCGTGGCACGCGAGCTGATCCCGCTGATGCAGGAACAGGGCACTCAAGAGGAAGAGGCGGCGCGTCTGTTGGGCGCCAATGGCTGGCAGATGTTCTGGCACGTCACGGTCCCGAACATCAAATGGGGCCTGATCTACGGCGTGGTGCTGTGTACTGCGCGGGCGATGGGCGAGTTCGGCGCGGTGTCGGTGGTGTCCGGCCACATCCGCGGCGTCACCAACACCCTGCCGCTGCACGTCGAAATCCTCTACAACGAGTACAACCACGTGGCAGCCTTTGCCGTGGCGAGCCTGTTGCTGATCCTGGCGCTGTTCATCCTGCTGCTCAAGCAGTGGAGCGAATCCCGCATTAACCGTCTGCGCCAAAGCGCGGCGGAGGAATAATACATGTCGATCGAAGTCCGTAATGTCAGCAAGAACTTCAACACCTTCAAAGCGCTGAACAGCATCAATCTGGATATCCA
The DNA here is from genome assembly GCA_029240955.1 of Pseudomonas sp. The sequence continues at coordinate 789 of JARDZH010000585.1, forward strand.
CAGCGGTGAACTGGTTGCCTTGCTCGGCCCGTCAGGCTGCGGCAAGACCACCTTGCTGCGCATCATCGCCGGTCTGGAAACGCCGGATGCCGGCAGCATCGTGTTCCACGGCGAAGACGTGTCGGGCCACGATGTGCGCGACCGCAACGTCGGTTTCGTCTTCCAGCACTACGCGCTGTTCCGCCACATGACCGTGTTCGACAACGTTGCGTTCGGCCTGCGCATGAAGCCCAAGAACCAGCGCCCGAACGAAACCCGTATCGCCGAGAAGGTCCACGAGCTGCTGAACATGGTTCAACTGGACTGGCTCGCCGACCGCTATCCGGAGCAACTGTCCGGCGGCCAGCGTCAGCGTATCGCGCTGGCTCGTGCGTTGGCCGTAGAGCCCAAAGTGCTGCTGCTCGACGAACCGTTCGGCGCGCTGGATGCCAAGGTTCGCAAGGAGCTGCGCCGCTGGCTGGCGCGCCTGCACGAAGACATCAACCTGACGTCGGTATTCGTGACCCACGACCAGGAAGAAGCGATGGAAGTTGCCGACCGCATCGTGGTGATGAACAAAGGCGTGATCGAGCAGATCGGCTCGCCGGGCGAAGTTTACGAAAACCCTTCCAACGACTTCGTGTATCACTTCCTTGGCGACTCGAACCGTCTGAGCCTGGGCGGTGATGACGGCCACGTGCTGTTCCGGCCACACGAAGTGTCGCTGTCACGTCAGGAGCTGGAAGACCACCACGCCGCCGAGGTGCGTGACATTCGTCCGTTGGGCGCGACGACTCGGGTGACGCTCAAGGTGGAAGGCCAGAGCGATCTGATCGAGGCTGAAGTGGTCAAGGATCACGACAGTCTGGTCGGCCTGAGCCGCGGCGAGACGCTGTTCTTCAGGCCCAAGGTCTGGCAGAAAGTCTCCAACTTCTGACCGCGCATGCGACGTGGCGGTCAGAGCTTCAGCTCTACCTCGCCCAGTCGCGCGCCGTATGGCCCGAAACTGTGCTCGATCATCTGCCGGCTGCCGTCGGCATTGACGATCAGCACCGTGCTGGCGCGGGTGCCGTAATTCGGGCTGGCGATGAACACGCTGGACAGCAGCGTTTCGGTCGCCAGCCCTACACCGGTGTCCGGCAGCTCAGATCGCGCGGCGGGCGTAGCGTCGAGCAACAGCTCCAGCAGCGCTGATGGCTGCGGGTTTGAAAGCTGTGCCGTCAGCGCGGTTCTGGCCTTGAGCAATTTTGGCCAGCGCGTGTTCAGCCCCGCATTGGATACGCCATAGACGCCTTCCTCCAGCTGCACCGGCACCGGCTCGACTGAGTTCAGGTAGTAAAGCCGCTGCGCATCGCCCACCAGCAGATTGAAACCGGTGTACTCAGCAGCCCGGCTTGACGTTTCTGCCAGGTAATCGTCCAGCGACTGCGCCCCGTTCAGGTACTTGGCGACCAGCTCGCCTCGCGAGCGCAGGCCGGTCTTCTGACTTGGATTGCGGATGTTGGTCAGGGCAGCAAAACGTCCATCGTTGCTGATGCCCATCCAGCTGCCGCCGGCTTCCAGGTCCCGTCCGGCATGGATGTGCGGAGCGTCCGGCCACTGCGCCAAAGCCAGCGTCGGGCGCGCGTAGAACTCGTCGCGATTGGCGGCGACGATCAACGGTTGCGAGTGGGATGGTCTCCACGCAAAAACGATCAGGCACATGCGCGACTCCTTTTTCCAGCCACTCTACGCAGACAACCGCCGCACATCCATCGCTCGCTGCTAGAGCATCATGCCGTGCTCCGGTAACATGCCCGGCCTGCGTAACGTCCGGACGGTCTGATCGGCAACGCAAATAAATTTCATGATTGCGTGCTGGCAGAAGTCATGCCGGCCCACGCATAGTCTGCGGTTCAACGCTGCGGCCCGGCTTCAGTGTCCCGGTTATGAGTTTCAATCGCTCTTGTGAGCGTTCCACTTGAGGAGTCGCAATGCTGCCTTACCCGCAGATTGACCCGGTAGCGGTATCTATCGGCCCGCTGCAAATCCACTGGTACGGGTTGATGTA
>JARDZH010000586.1 GCA_029240955.1 Pseudomonas sp.
GCCCTGGCTGCTGAGCCATTGCGCATAGCCGGGCGTACGCTGGACGTGGAGCGCGGTCATCTCGCGCATTGCGTCAGCGAACAGCCGATCGACGGCAGAACCGTGCTGATAAGGCTGATCGAGCGTGCACAGACGCTCCACACTGTCGAGATTCAGCATGGCTGGTCTCCGGCCTGAGCACCCTGTGCTTCGTCCCGCGCGCGATCAGCAAGGGCGCGATCGAGCACATAGAGCGTGGGCAGCAAGGCGAGAAATGCGGGCGCCGCGGCGGCCGTTATATAGTCGGCCAGACCGTCGCCGGCGCCGAGCGCGGCCAGCAGGGAGATGCCGAGCGCGAACAGGCCGACCGGGATCATGCCAAGCATCGCGGCAACCGCACCTTTGCCGCTTTGGCTGGAAAACAGCGTCAATCGATACAGCGTGGCGTTGCAGATCCCCAGCCCGAATGCGTACAGCGCCAGGCCGCTGACCAGTGCCACGATGTGGTCGATCAGCAGCGTCGCGATCAACGCCAGTGCCAGCCCGCCGTACAAGGGCAGCAAGCTCAGGGCAAGCAGTCGCTCGATGCCGAACCTGCCGATCGTGCAGTTGAGCACCACGTTGCCGATAATCATTGCGCCGAACACCGGCAGTTGCCACAAGGCATATTCGGTAGCGCTTGCGTTCAGGTTGTGCATCAGCAACACCGGCGACAGCGCGATCCACGCGAGCAACGGCAGTCCCGCCAGACCCAGCGCGAGCGTCCCGGCCATGAATCGACGGTTGTGCAGCAACCCGCCATAGGTGCGCAGGATGTCACCGACACGCAAGGGTTGCGGTTCGAGTCTGCTGCCGTCCTTGCGGGCGACGCCGATGGTTTCGGGCATTGCGTAGAACAGGCCAAGCCAGACCAGCGCACAGACGACCGAGAAAACGATGAACAGCACCTGCCAGGTCATCAGCGACAGCAGCGCGGTGCCCAGCATCGGCCCGAGCATCGGCGACAACAGGCCAATGGTCGAGAAGATTGCGAACAGGCGCACCGAATCCGATTCGCTGAAGCTTTCCTGGATGGCCGGATAACTTACCGCGATCACAAATCCCAGCCCGATGCCCTGCACGAAACGCAGAACCATGAACTGTTCGATGGAGGCCACCCAGGGCGTCGCCACGCAGGCGAAGGCAAAACCCGCACAGCCGATGAGGATCAGGGGTCGTCGACCAAAGCGGTCGGACAACGGGCCGATGATCCACTGAAGCGCGACGCCGCCCAGCAGATACGCATTCATCGACCAGGGCACGTAGCGAACATCGGCTTTCAGGTCTGCGACAACGGTCAACATGCCGGGCATGACAATGTCGCTGCCCACATAGACCAGCAGTTCGAACAGGGACAGCATCAGACAGAACAACAGCGCACGGCGCGGAGATATGAAAAGCAGAGAGTGGGGCATACAGGCATTCACCGTCAGAGATTACCGGGAGCGATTACCGAGTGAGGCGCGGGCAACGAGGTGCCGGCATTGCGGATGGCAGAACGGCGGCGTGCAGAGGCGGTGAAGGCGGATTTTCAGAAGCGATTGCAGTCATGACAGAGTTCCTTTCGTGGGGCCAGATCGGGGCTGACCTGTCCTGAGAGCTCATCCCTGAGCGCTTTGGACAGTAAAGTTCAAACGCTCCGGGAGACCACTGTCACGTTGTCACGACATCTTTCCAGCAGGGTTTGAAGAGGCTCGGTAGGCAGTGCCGAGGCGGCAAGCTACGACGCACGGAATGAAGCGCTGTAGCGTGTTGCGAAGGCTCTGGAAGCGAACGCGAGGCAAGGCGCAGGCGTTCGGACGAGTGGACTGAGTTCGGTGGATCTGCGGCCTTATCTTGCCAAGGTATTTCGAATGACTTCCCGCAGCCCCTGCTCGGTGAAAGGCTTCTGGATGACCGTGCAGTCGTTCAGGCCGAGCACGTCGGTGTCGGCGTAACCGGTGACGAAAATCACCGGCAGCGACGGGCTCGATTCGTTCAGCAGGGACGCCAGTTCGCCACCGGTCATGCCGGGCATGGCGTAGTCGGTCAGCACCAGGTCGACCTCCGGGGTCAGGCAGTCGAGTGCCTCGACACCGCCGCCGGCCTGGATCACGTTGAGCCCGAATGATTCGAGCATCGCCGCAGTCAGGCCCCGCACCGCCGCGTCATCGTCGACCAGCAGGATCGTCGAGCCGGCCAGATCCCGTCCTTGTTGCGGCTGGCTCGGTACTTCGATCGCGCCGCTGTCCTCGTTGCTGACCCTCGGCAGGAATACACTCACTGTAGTGCCGACGTTCAGTGCGGTTTCGATCCTGACCCCGCCGCCGGACTGCTTGGCGAAACCGAACACCTGGGCGAGTCCCAGCCCTGAGCCGTGACCGACTTGCTTGGTGGTGAAGAACGGCTCGAACACTTTCTGCAGGATCTCCTCGCTCATCCCGCTGCCCGAGTCGGCCATGGAAAACACCACGTAGCTGCCCGGCTCTGGGTCTTCGGGCCGGGTCGGCGGTGTGTCCACGACCTCGTTATAGGTGGCCAGCTTCAATGAACCGGCGCCCTGGGTCATGGCATCCCGCGCGTTGATCGCCAGGTTGAGGATGATCATTTCGGTCTGGGTCGGGTCGGCAGAAGCGGTCCACAGATCCGGCGCCAGGGACGTCTCGATCCAGACCGTGGCGCCCAGGGCTTTGAACAACAGGCCCTGCATGCCCAGAATGGTCGCGTTCAGGTCAACCGGGCGTGGCTGCAGCCGCTGACGGCGCGAAAACGACAGCAGCTGAGCGGTCAGGTTGGCGCCGCGCTCCCCTGCTTCCTTG
>JARDZH010000587.1 GCA_029240955.1 Pseudomonas sp.
TGTCGCGCCGTCGGATCTGCCGTTGCCGCATACCGAGCGCCGCCTCGACAGTCGCCAGTACGGGCTGTTCGTGACGGACCGGATCAGCTTCAACGAGCAGTGGCAGACCGTGCTGGGCGGCCGTCAGGTCCGGCTCGATGAACAGGCCTGGAATGAGGATGGCAGCGACGCACGGCACACCGAGCGCTCGATTTTCCTGCCGCAGGTCGCCTTGATCTACAAGCCGGTCGAGAACCTGTCGCTGTACACCAGCTACAGCAAAGGCCTGACGCTTGGCGGGACGGCGGCGTGGTTCACCAGCAACGCCAGTGAAATCCTCGCGCCGACCGTTTCGCGGCAGCTGGAAGCCGGCGTCAAATACGATTGGCGGCGGATGAGCTTTACAGCGGCCGTGTTCCAGGCGCGTCAGGCCTATCAGTATTCGCAGCCGCAGGACGATGGTTCGTTCACTTATGTGCAACAGGGCGAGCAGAAGAATACGGGTCTTGAGCTGGGCGCGAACGGTTGGGTCACCGAGCGTTTGCAGCTGTCGGCCAGCGTGGCGGCGATTCGTGCGCGGGTCGAAGGCAGCGGCACGGCGGCGTACGACGATCATCAGGCGCTGAACGTCCCGCGTTATCGCGGCAGCCTTCAGGCTGACTACAGTTTGCCGATTCCAGGCCTGGCGCTGCTGGGTGGCGTGCAATACAGCGCCAGCAAATACGCTGATCGCGAGGGCTCGGTGAAGGTCAACGATTACGTGCTGTTCAACGTAGGCAGCCGCTATAGCACGCGACTCGGCGACTACGACACGGTCTTGCGCCTGACCGTGGACAACCTGTTCGACAAGCGTTACTGGCGCGACGCGGGCGAATACCTGGGCGACGACTACCTCTTCCCCGGCGCCCCCCGCACCGCGCGGTTGTCGGCCACGGTGAATTTCTGACTGGTATTGCATCGAGCAATCGCGGGCAAGCGCGCTCTTACGGGGTTTTGTGTCGTATGCGAGATAGGCGGCTAAGCACACCCCCGTAGGAGCGCGCTTGCCCGCGAGACGTCGTCGTGGGCAACACCCATTGGAAAGCACACCAACCCGCAAGCTTTGCTATTCTTCGCGCCCTGCGTGCGCAGCCTGCGGCAACACGCCTCATGTCAAGCCAACATCCGGGTTCCTTATGACGGCCATTGTTCGACCACGACCCCAGCCTTTTTCCAGGGCTGACTACAAAACCCTGAGCCTCGCAGCTCTGGGTGGGGCGCTGGAAATCTATGACTTCATCATCTTCGTTTTCTTCGCGCTGACCCTGAGCCAGCTGTTCTTCCCGCCGGACATGCCCGAGTGGGTGCGCCTGCTGCAGAGCTTCGGGATTTTCGTGACCGGCTATCTGGCGCGTCCTCTGGGCGGCATTCTGATGGCGCATTTCGCCGACCGCCTGGGCCGCAAACGGGTGTTCAGCCTGAGCATCCTGATGATGGCGCTGCCTTGTCTGCTCATTGGCATCATGCCCACTTACGAGCAGATCGGTTACTGGGCACCGCTCGTTCTGCTGGCGCTGCGCATCCTGCAAGGGGCTGCCGTGGGCGGGGAAGTGCCCAGCGCCTGGGTTTTCGTCGCCGAACATGCGCCCGCCGGCCATCGCGGCTACGCGTTGGGCATCCTGCAGGCCGGCCTGACCTTCGGCTACCTGCTGGGCGCACTCACCGCGACTTGGCTTGCCCGGGTATTCAGCCCGGCTGAAATCCTCGACTACGCGTGGCGCATCCCCTTTCTGCTCGGTGGCGTGTTCGGCGTGATCGGTGTCTGGTTGCGCCGCTGGCTGAGCGAAACGCCGGTGTTCATGGCGCTGCACGCCCAGCGCGAGGGCATGCAGGGACTGCCGCTCAGCCAGGTCTTGCGGGACCATCGCCAATCCCTGCTGCCCGCCGCGCTGCTGACCTTCGTCCTGACCTCTGCCGTCGTGGTGCTCGTGGTCGTGACCCCGACCGTCATGCAGCAGCGTTTTGGCATGTCCGCAAGCCACACCTTCGCCTTGAGTGCGCTGGGAATCGTGTTCCTCAACCTCGGCTGCGTGCTTGCCGGCATGCTGGTCGACCGCATCGGCGCGTGGCGCGGGGTCATGATCTATAGCCTGTTGTTGCCCGTGGGCATTGCCGTGCTGTACGCGAGCCTCGTGGAGCAATGGCTGGCGCCGGGCGTCGCCTATGCCATTGCAGGCCTCGCCTGTGGGATCGTCGGCGTCGTGCCATCGGTCATGGTCGGGCTGTTTCCCGCCAGCATCCGCGTGTCGGGCATCTCGTTCACCTACAACATCGCCTACGCAGGCTGGGCGAGTTTCACCCCGCTGATGCTGATTGCGCTGATGCCGGTGAGCGCCTGGGTGTGCGTGATTTTCTGTGCGGTGATGGGCGCGGTCGGTCTGCTGACGGCTGCACTATTCGGCCTGCGCCGCGGCATGGAAGTCGACGACGTGGCGCTCAACAGCGCCGGCTGACGGCCCGGAGTCTCATTGAGCGTCGAGAGGCTAAGCTTTCTCGATCTCCCATGAGACTCGGGCATGAACGACCAGCCTGAAAAACCGCCACTCGACGCGCCTTCTGAGCAAGCGCCTCCTGTTCAGGCGCTTCCTGTTCAGACCAGCATCGACGCGATCTACCGCCAGCAATCGCGTCGGGTGCTGGCGACCCTGATTCGCCTGCTCGGCAGTTTCGAGCTGGCGGAAGAGGCCCTGCAGGACGCCTTCATCGCTGCGGTCGAGCAGTGGCCGCAGGCCGGTCTGCCGAACAATCCCAGGGCCTGGCTGATTTCCGCAGGCCGATTCAAAGCCATCGACAG
>JARDZH010000588.1 GCA_029240955.1 Pseudomonas sp.
GCGGCTCTGCTGAGCGATCCCTCCGCCGAGGGCGGCAAGCGGGTGCTGTTTTATTCCGGTGAAGATGCCACGAGCAAAACCAAGGTTGCAGAGCTGATTACTCAACTGGGTTTTTACGGCATCGATCTGGGCGGTGTGCAGCAAGGAATGCTTGCGCAGTTCCCGGGCGGACCGCTGCCAGCCTTGAACCTGGTCAAACATGGCTAACCGCTGAGCCCGGGCAACCGGGCTTCACACACCATTCTAGGTATCACAATGTCTTCGCGACACACTGAAACGTAGCAGGCGATTCGCTGCAGTAACACAAGCCCGCTCAGGCGTGTCACGCACAAGCGCATATACTCGCTGAGGCGCTTTCGCTGCGAACTCCCAAAGAGACCTGTCAGGGCAGACGATGATCGACAGAACGGACTGGGTGCCACGCAGCCCGTAACTGCGCTGAATTTGCGTTGGCTGATTCTCTCCCTGGTACTGCTGTCTGTTCTGGCGACGTTGGGCAACAGCCTTGTCACGGCCTACCGCGTGCAGCGCGATGCCTTGGTTGATCATGCGCTGCAGTCGAACAGCGCCTATGCAGCTAAGGTCGCTTCGAGTCTCGCTGAATTCATTCATTCAGCACAGAACCATCTGCGGTACAGCGCCAGTGAACTGGGCAAGGCCTGGGGTGACCCCAGCGTCATGCGCGCCGAAGCGCTGCGCCTGCAAAAACAGGATGCCGATTTCAACTCGATTGCCATAATCGATAGCACTGCCAAGGTGCTGGAGGCGTATCCGGATACTCTGCAAATCAACGGTTCAACGCTGCGTTCGGATGCCATTCTCAAAGCCATCGATGCGAAGCGGCCCTTCATCAGCTCCGCGTATACGTCTGCCGCCGGCAATCTCGTCGTATTCATCTCCGAACCCGTTTACGACTCTGCTGAGCGTTACGTGGGCATCATCGGCGGCTCGGTTTATCTGCGCGAAGACAACGCGCTGCACACCCTGATCAGCCGCCATTTTCACCACGAAGGCACCTTTGCTTTTGTAGCGGATCAGGATCGCCAACTGCTTTTTCACCCTGAGGCGGCGCGCATTGGCGACACCCTGGGCTGGAGCAAAACCGTCGATGCGGCGTTGCGTGGCGAGAGCGGCTCGATGAGCGTGCGTAATTACAAAGGCGTACCCATGCTCGCCGGGTACGCTCAGGTGCCGGGCGCTGGCTGGGCGGTGGTCGCGCAGCAGCCGCGCGAGGTCAGCCTGGCGCCGCTGAACACCTTGATGCGCGATGTGCTGCTGGGAATGCTGCCTGCCGCCCTGATCGGCTTCGTACTGATCTGGTTCGGCACCTTGCTGATCTGTCGCCCGCTCAACCAGCTGTCGCGTATTGCCCGGCAGTTGTCAGCGCCGCAGGCCAGCGAGCAACTTCGCCACGTCAAGGCTTGGTATCACGAGGCATTTTCCATCCGCCAGGCGATGCTTGCCGGCGTGCAGTTGTTGCAAGCGAAGCTGGGCCACCTTAACCAGCAGGTGCTGACTGACCCCATGACCGGACTGGCCAATCGCAGAGCCATGGATCAGGAGTTGCGCCGCCTTGAGCGCAGCGGGCAGACATATTCGGTGTTATCGCTGGACATCGACAATTTCAAAAAGGTTAACGACACCTTTGGCCACGACAAGGGCGATCTGGCGATCAAACAGGTCGCGCATACACTGCAAACCTATTCCCGCGTCGGCGACCTGGCGTGCCGAGCCGGGGGAGAGGAGTTCTTGCTGATTTTGCCGCAAACCGATGTCGAGTCAGCCAGTGCCATCGCTGAGCGGATTCGTCAGGCCGTTGCGACCAGTGATATTCCGACGGTGGGGCGCATTACCGCTTCGATCGGCGTGGCAACGTGTGAACACTTGCCGACTACTGCAGAAATCGTCCTCAAGAAAGCCGATGAGTGCCTCTACCGCGCCAAACAGGGTGGACGCAATCGAGTGGAATCGTACCTGTCGATGGCCTCGAGCGATTCCGAATGAGGCTACAAATTGATGCATGTCACGGGGCTTTCAACTAATCGGCAGAGTTGTTGATTCTGCCTCGATTCCACGCTAAAAGCAGCGGTAGGTACCGCGCAAACGGCGCGTCCAGCACTCGCGAAGACGCGTCACGGGCCAAATCATTCGGGCGGTGAAATGAAGCGTTCCAAGATCATGCGGCGGGGAATATTGCTGACGGCCCTTGCGGTGATCGTCCCGTTGGGCATGACCCTAGCGGCTGGCTGGATGCTGTCGATCTACGCGGCTCATGACCGCCTGCAAACGCTCGCCGCGATTGCCAACGATCGCGCCAGTCAGACATTTGCGCAGGCCTCCCAGGCACTGAAAAGCATTGCTGTCACTGACCTCGAACCCTGCTCGCCACAGGGCATCGAGCAGATGCGCATGATTGCCATCAATACGTTTTCGGTCGAGACGGTCGGCTACGAAGAAGATGTATTTGCCTGCACGTCATGGGGCGCCACGCCGCCGCGGTCGAAGCAATGGGCGGAGGATTTCGTCACCGACGACGGGGTGAAGGTGTCCATCGATGCGCAGGATGACAACGAGCTGATCAAACCGATGCTGGCTTTGCAGTTTGCTGCGTTCAACGTGCTGGTCGACCCGGAACAATTTCGCGAAGTCGTACTGGATGAAGGCGTCAGGCTGGCCGTCGGCACACGTCAGGGCCGCTTGCTCGGCCCGGCGCACCCGAACATGGCGAGTTTCCTTGCCTTGGTGCATGAGGGGCCTACGCATGGCCTCAAGGACGGCTTTCTCTACACACTGGTGGCCCAGGGCAACTTCACCGTAATTGCCGCAATCCCGCGACAGGAACTGCTGCGCAGCCTCGGGCAACACGTGCTTTATCTGCTGCCGATCGGTCTTGTCATCAGCGTAGGCCTGGTCATTGCGAGCCTGCGCTGGTGGCGTCGCAAGCTGTCCCCGCTGGCGGCACTGGAGCGCGCGGTGCAGCGACAGGAGTTCGTGGTTCATTATCAGCCGATCATCGAAATTGAGACCCGGCGCTGCATCGGCGCCGAAGCCTTGATCCGCTGGCGCAAACCCAACGGCACGCTGGTCTACCC
>JARDZH010000589.1 GCA_029240955.1 Pseudomonas sp.
TCGCCAGCTCGTTGGAGTCGACCAGTGTCAGGTCGATCTGGCCTTCGTCCACCATGCGCAGCAGGTCGACCACTTCTACGGCGTCGGATTCTTCGTATTCCAGCGCAGGATTCCTGGCTTTCAGTTCCGCCAGTTGCTCGGCATGACTGCTGCCCTTGAGCACCACGATGCGCTTGCCCACCAGATCGCTCGGGTCGGTCGGACGGTTCTGGCCGTTGCGGTAGATAACTTGTGGCGTCACGTCGAGATAAGGGTGGGAAAATCGCGCCTGCTGTTTGCGTTTGGGCGTGTCGATCAGGCCGGCAGCGCCGAGGACAGGACCGCCTGGCTTGTCGATCTGGTCGAACAGATCGTCCAGATTGTCAGCGGTTTCGATCTCGAGTTTGACGCCCATGTCTTCGGCGAAGCGCTTGACCAGCTCGTACTCGAAACCCGTCTCGCCGTTGCGATCCTGGAAGTAGGTCGCCGGGCTGTTGCGAGTGACCACGCGCAGTACGCCGTCCTCCTTTACTCGCTCCAGTGTGTTGGGTTTATCCACACAGGCGCCGAGCATCAGGAAGAGTCCGGTTGCGATGAGCCATCTGGCGCAACGAGGGCGGAAATCTGATCGGGAGAACATCGGTGCAGTATACGCAAAGCGCAACGACCGCCATATCTCGACAGTTGGGCTTGCGTCTGATAGGCGCGGGCTTTTTGCAGCGCCAGCGATCGGGTTTGAGCGCGGCGCGACGTTCGGCCCTGTTCAATGCAGCCGTTTTGAGTGCTCTGCAGCACGCTTTAGGCTAGAATGCGTGGCCTCAAAGCACACCCCTTCTCGAGGCTGTCCCGAAGATGTTGATCCTGCGCGGTGCTCCTGCTCTTTCTGCCTTCCGCCACAGCAAATTGCTTGAGCAACTGAAACAAAAGGTTTCGGCTGTCAGTGGCCTGTATGCTGAATTCGCCCACTTCGCTGACGTCACTGGCGCTTTGTCCAGCGAAGAGCAGCAGGTTCTCGACCGCTTGTTGAAATACGGCCCGAGCGTGCCGGTTCAAGAGCCAAGCGGCCGTCTGTTTCTGGTTATTCCGCGCTTCGGCACGATTTCGCCATGGTCGAGCAAGGCCAGCGACATCGCCCGCAACTGCGGCCTGACCAAGATCCAGCGCATCGAGCGCGGGATTGCCTTCTATGTAGAGGGTGAGTTCAGCGAAGCCGACGCACAAGCCATCGCCGACAGCCTGCATGACCGCATGACCCAGCTGGTGCTGGCCAACAGCGATCAGGCCGCCAGTCTGTTCAGCCATGCTCAGCCCAAGCCGCTCACCGCCGTTGACATTCTGGGTGGCGGTCGCGCCGCGCTGGAAAAAGCCAACGTCGAGCTGGGCCTGGCCCTGGCCGAAGACGAGATCGATTACCTGGTCACCAGCTTCAACGGACTGGGTCGCAACCCGCACGACATCGAACTGATGATGTTCGCCCAGGCGAACTCCGAGCATTGCCGTCACAAGATCTTCAACGCCAGTTGGGACATCGACGGCGAAAGCCAGGAAAAAAGCCTGTTCGGGATGATCAAGAACACCTACGTGATGCACAGCGAAGGTGTCCTGTCCGCTTACAAGGACAACGCTTCGGTCATCGTCGGCAATGTCGCCGGCCGTTTCTTCCCCGATCCTGAGACCCGTCAGTACGGCGCGGTGCAGGAGCCGGTGCACATTCTGATGAAGGTCGAGACGCACAACCACCCGACTGCCATCGCCCCGTTCCCGGGCGCTTCCACCGGTTCCGGCGGCGAGATTCGCGACGAAGGTGCAACGGGTCGTGGCGCCAAGCCCAAGGCCGGCCTGACCGGTTTCACCGTGTCCAACCTGAACATTCCGGGTTTCGTACAGCCTTGGGAAAAGCCTTACGGCAAGCCTGAGCGCATCGTGACGCCGCTGGACATCATGATCGAAGGCCCGCTGGGCGGTGCTGCGTTCAACAACGAATTCGGTCGTCCAGCCCTGACCGGTTATTTCCGGACCTTCGAACAGTCCATCACCACGCCGCACGGCGACGAAGTGCGCGGCTATCACAAGCCGATCATGCTCGCCGGCGGCATGGGCAACATTCGTGAAGACCACGTTCAGAAAGGCGAAATCACGGTAGGCGCCAAGCTGATCGTACTCGGCGGCCCTGCCATGCTGATCGGTCTGGGCGGCGGCGCCGCTTCGTCGATGGCGACCGGCACCAGCTCCGCGGATCTGGATTTCGCTTCGGTTCAGCGTGAAAACCCTGAAATGGAGCGTCGTTGCCAGGAAGTGATCGACCGTTGCTGGCAGCTGGGCGACAACAACCCGATTGCTTTCATCCACGACGTGGGTGCTGGCGGTCTGTCCAACGCTTTCCCTGAGCTGGTCAACGACGGCGGCCGCGGTGGTCGTTTCGAACTGCGCAACGTCCCTAACGACGAGCCGGGCATGGCGCCGCTGGAAATCTGGAGCAACGAGTCTCAGGAACGTTACGTTCTGGCCGTGAGTGCCGAGGATTTCGAACGCTTCAAGGCGATCTGTGAGCGCGAGCGTTGCCCGTTCGCGGTCGTCGGCGAAGCCACCGAAGAACCGCAGCTGACCGTCACAGACAGCCATTTCGGCAACAGTCCGGTCGACATGCCGCTGGAAGTGCTGCTGGGCAAGGCGCCGCGCATGCACCGTTCGGTCGAGCGCGAAGCCGAACTGGGCGACGATTTCGACCCGAGCACGCTGGATATCGAAGAAAGCGTGCAGCGCGTTCTGCGTCACCCGGCCGTGGCGAGCAAAAGCTTCCTGATCACCATCGGTGACCGCAGCATCACCGG
>JARDZH010000590.1 GCA_029240955.1 Pseudomonas sp.
CATACTTATCCCAACTCGGCCAAGCTGTCGGTCAAGCCGTGGGAGTTCGACATGGGCTGGGCGTGGATCAAGCTGTTCAGCTTTCTGCGTCTGGCGAAGGTCCAGCGGGTTGCGCCGATCGCCCATCGGGTGGAAGGCAAAGGCAGCATGGACATGGACACCGCCATGGCGATCCTCAACAACCGCTTCCAGATCATGGCCCAGTACCGCAAGCTGGTCATCGCTCCGCTGGTTGCTCAGGAACTGGCCAAGGCCGATGCCTCGGTGCGTCATCAATTCCACCGTGCCAAGCGCTTGCTGTCGCGTGAAACCAGCTTGCTGGACGATCAGCATCACGTGCGGATCCAGACCATGCTTGAGCACAGCCAGGCATTGAAAACAATCTACGAGAAGCGCTTGGCTTTGCAGCAGATCTGGGCCAAAACCAGCAGCAACGGCCACGACATGCTCTCGGCGATCAAGGACTGGATTCACGAAGCCGAGGCCAGCGGTATTCAGTCGTTGCGTGACTTCGCAGACCAGCTGAAAACCTACTCGCTGCGCCCTGCTCACGCCTGACGCCGTTAATCAGCGCGCCCGTTCGGGGCGCGCCTGATCTGGAACTTCCCCCCGTAATTCCTATCTCATGAGCCTACCCAACCATTTGGGAGATGTCGCGGCAGTGCCCGCGCGTCGTCGAGATCCGGCTTATGGAAAAACAGACAACAACGCCTTCCGTTACTCCAGCGACCGAGATGCCAGCTGCAGCAGAAACCCTGCTTGCGCTGATGCATGCACAGGCGGAAGTCGCTCGCCTGAGTGAACGCGAGCAGCTGTTCAGCTCCTTGCTGGTCAGCGTCAATGCGGTGTTGTGGGCGTTCGACTGGGAAACCCAGCGCATGGTGTACGTGAGCCCCGCTTACGAACGCATATTCGGGCGCTCTGCCGGGCTGCTGCTGGCCGACTACAGCGAGTGGCGCGACAGCATTTACCCGGACGACCTGAACTACGCCGAACGCAGTTTGAGCGAAGTGATCGAGAAGGGCTCTGTCGAAGACCGCGAGTACCGCATCATCCGCGCTGACGGCGAAGTACGCTGGCTCAGCGACAAATGCTTCGTCAGTCACCGGGCAGACGCCAGCCAGCGCCTGATCGTGGTCGGTATTGCCGAAGACATCACTGAGAAGAAACAGCTCGAAGACGAACTGCAACGCCTGGCGACCACGGATGTGCTGACCCAGAGCAGCAACCGCCGGCACTTCTTTGAGTGCGCTCAACGCGAATTCGAACTGGCGCGTCTCAACGGCACGCCGCTGGCGTTTCTGCTGCTGGACATCGATGACTTCAAGCTGGTCAACGATACCTACGGTCACCAGGAAGGTGACACGGTCTTGCAGCGCATCGCCGAGAGCGGTCGCTCTGCGTTGCGTCGCGGTGATCTGTTCGGGCGAATTGGCGGCGAAGAGTTCGCGGCTGTGTTCCCAGGCTGCGCCCCGGAAATGGCCATGCAGATCGCCGAACGCCTGCAGCGTGAAATTCAGCGCCAGCAATTCCAGTGCGGCACTGTAACGTTCGGAATTACCGCGAGCCTGGGCCTGACCAATCTGGGCCCAGACGACGCCAGCCTCGAATCGCTGTACGCCCGTGCTGACGGGGCGATGTATCAGGCCAAGCGGCAGGGCAAGAATCAGATCGTGTTGGTCTAAGCCGATCTCAGCCTTGCAAGCGCGAACGATGACGCGATCTGCCTGATACACCGCGTCGCCCCTGTCGCGGGTAAACCCGCCGGGCGGCGTTCCGCTCCTACGTTTTTGGCACTGTTTCTTCAGGGAGATCCGGAGCCAGGTCGAGCAGATCGGGCTCGTCAGGCTCTTCCGGCACAGCTATCGGCACAACCGGCGACGGCGCCAGCAAACTCGGATCCGTCACGCCCGTCAGCTTCTTGCGCAGCCGCTGCAGGTCGCCAACGCTCAGTTTCAGCAGCTTGGCGGATTTGGTCTTGATGAGCGTAGTGACGCTCTCCTCTTCTCCCAGCCGAGCCATCTGCCCGGCCAGGTTCATCGCCAGCACCTCACGCGTGTAGACGCCGGTGTTGTACTGATACACGGCTGCAATCAGTTCGCGCAGTTCCAGCGGCAAGCGCCAGCGTGTGCGCAGTGCCGAGCCGAAGGCTGCTGAAAACTGTTCCAGCGCCTGATCGATCGTGGTTTCATCCAGCTCGCCACCGGCCAGCAGCCATTCCTGCAGGCAGCCCAATACCGCCAGATCTCCCAGCGATTGCAGCAAGCCCGCGCAGAAACAGCGCTCTCCCTCCAGCTCCAGCATGCCGGCGAGGATTCGCGCATAGTTGGCCGTGCGCTGCGACATGCCCCAGAGCTGCTGAGCCTTGGCCAGCAACGCGTCATCGGTGAGAACCGCAACGCGTTTTTTCATCAGCCCGGCGGTGATGGTTGCGCTTTGCGAAGCGCCCAGCACTGCCAACGCCCCAACCAGTGTCTGAACCGGCTTGCCCAGATGCTGCGCGGCGGTGTTGGCCGCGGCAATGAGCACAGCGGTGATATGCGGATCGTTGCGCAGCTCCTGCTCAAGCAACGCGGCGTCCACGCCTGCCGCGCTCTTGCTCAGTTTGAGAGCAGTGAACACATCGACGAACAACGGCGCGCCATCGGCTGTGTCGCGTCGTTTTTCCATGAATTTGTTCAGCGTCGTGCCAGGCGTCAGCGCTGGCAGCTCGCCGGGCATTGGCGTGCGCCGCTCCAGCAGCAGGCCTTCGAGGCGCTGACGCAGACCATCGGTGTTCAGGGGTTTGGTCAGATAGGCCGTCGG
>JARDZH010000591.1 GCA_029240955.1 Pseudomonas sp.
TCAGGGCATGCAGAACCGGCAGCGGCATACGCTGGTCGCCGATGGCGAAGTTGATCAGCGAGCGTTGGGTCTGAGCGCCCCAGTACGCGTCTTCAGGCACTTCGATTGGACCAATGCTGTCGGTTTCTGTACGGCTCACTGTACTCACTCCTTTAAGGATATTGCCTGCGGCAGAGCAAGTTTAGGTGTCCTTATCCGGGGAGGGTTCCCGCCGATTGGTATTTAACCGCTCAGCGACCCGGGGGTTGAGCCCGACAGGATCATGGGCGCAGAATGGTCGGCCCAGAGGTAATGCCTCGCCAGCTAGATAAGGAAACTCGATGACCCGTCTTCGTGCCATCTGTACAGCGGTCGCACTGGTTTGCGCCAGTGGTCAGGTTCTTGCCGACACCGCCAGTCACAACGCGAGTGCCGAAACCTTCCTCAAGCTTGCCAACGCCGACCGGCTGGGCGCTCCAGTCTATGCGCAAGTTCAGCAGATGTTCGCCCAGCGCTTCGCTGAGACCAAGGCGCCTGCGTCCAAGAAAGCTCTGCTGGAAACCTATCAGGCCAAGGCCAACACCGCTCTGGACCAGGCCATCGGCTGGAACAAGCTCAAGCCGGACATGGTCAAGCTCTACACCACCAACTTCACAGAAAGCGAGCTCAAGGAACTGGTTGTGTTCTACCAGTCGCCACTGGGCAAGAAAGTCATGACCAAGATGCCTGAACTGGCGCAGCAGTCGGCTCAGCTGACCCAAGGCAAACTGGAAAGCGCAGTGCCTGTCGTCAACAAGTTGCTGGCCGACATGACTGCTGAACTGGAACCTGCCAAGCCTGCGGCCGCACCGGCCAAGAAGCCTTGATATGAGCATGCAACAGCGAATCGAGTCGGCGCTGGCGCTGCTCCAGCCCGAACATCTGCAGGTGCTCGACGAGAGCCACATGCACAGCCGTGGCGAGCAGACGCATTACAAAGCCATTCTGGTCAGCGAGCAGTTTCAGGGCTTGAACTCGGTCAAGCGCCACCAGAAGGTCTACGGCATTCTGGGCGGCCTGATGGGCGAGTTCCATGCACTGGCGCTGCACACCTACACGCCTGAAGAATGGGCCAAGACCGGCGCGGCGCCTGCTTCGCCGACCTGCGCCGGCGGTCACTGACACCGGTCGCAGTACCGCTGCGGGCGCCTGTAGGCGTCGGCAACGGTGAGGCAGGTTGACTCAGATCAGTGTCCCGTTATCCCTGCATGACTCAGGTTTTGCTAGAATCCGCACCGCGCCGCTGGCCGGTGCGTTTTTCGTTGTCGATTTTTTAACCCGTTTACACGTCCGGTAGGCCCTTTGCGAGGGTCGCCACCTGGAGAGATACATGACTCAGCCGTCAATGACGCAGCCGATCGTCGTAGCTGCGCTATACAAATTCGTCACCCTCAGCGACTACGTCGAACTGCGCGAGCCGCTGTTGCAGGCCATGATTGCCAACGGCATCAAGGGCACGTTGCTGATCGCCAACGAAGGCATCAACGGTACCGTTTCCGGCACCCGCGAAGGCATCGACGGCCTGCTCGTCTGGCTGCGCAATGATCCGCGTCTGGTCGACATCGACCACAAGGAATCGTACTGCGACGAGCAGCCGTTTTATCGCACCAAGGTCAAGCTCAAGAAAGAAATCGTCACGCTGGGCGTTGAAGGCGTGGACCCCAATCAGAACGTGGGCACCTACGTGGAGCCCAAAGACTGGAACGATCTGATCGCCGACCCTGAGGTATTGCTGATCGACACCCGGAACGATTACGAGGTTTCCATCGGCACCTTCGAAGGCGCGATCGATCCCAAGACCACCAGCTTTCGCGAGTTTCCCGAATACATCAAAAACCACTTCGACCCGACCGTTCACAAGAAGGTCGCGATGTTCTGCACCGGTGGCATCCGCTGCGAAAAGGCATCGAGCTACATGCTGGGCGAAGGGTTCGAAGAGGTCTATCACCTCAAGGGCGGCATCCTGAAGTACCTTGAAGAAGTGCCGCAGGAGCAAAGCCGCTGGCAGGGCGAATGTTTCGTCTTCGACAATCGCGTCACGGTGCGTCACGACCTGAGCGAAGGCGACTACGATCAATGTCATGCCTGTCGCACACCGATCAGCGCCGAAGACCGCGCCAGCGAGCACTACGCCGCGGGCATCAGTTGCCCGCATTGCTGGGACTCGCTGAGCGAGAAGACGCGCCGCAGCGCGATCGACCGGCAAAAGCAGATCGAGCTGGCCAAGGCCCGCAATCAGCCGCATCCGATCGGTCGCAACTATCGCCTGCAAACCGAGGCCTGACGCATGTCCTCCCGCCTGATCTATGTCATGGACCCCATGTGCTCGTGGTGCTGGGGTTTCGCGCCCGTCGCTGATGCGCTGGCCCGGCAGGCTCGGGAGCAGGGCGTGTCATTGCATCTGGTCATGGGCGGCTTGCGATCCGGCGACGCAGCGCTGGAGCCCGGCACACGGGGCTACATTCTGGAGCACTGGCAGGCGGTCGAAGCTGCGACCGGCCAGTGTTTCCGGTTTGATGGGGCGTTGCCGGACGGCTTCATTTACGACACTACGCCGGCTTGTCTCGCCGTGGCGTCGGCTCGTCACCTGGATCCGGATCGGGCCTGGGATCTGGCCAAGCGGATTCAGCAGGGCTTCTATTGCGAGGGCCTGGACGTGACGCGTCCTTCAGTGCTGGCTGAGCTGGCCGAGCAGGTCGGCCTCAACCGAGCCGACTTTGCCAAGGCGTTTGACAGTGCCGAGCAGCAGGCGGCGACCGCTGCCGATTTTTCCTGGGCGCAGGGC
>JARDZH010000592.1 GCA_029240955.1 Pseudomonas sp.
AAACCGCAGCCTGTGGGGCGCCTATATCACCAGCGGCCTGATCATCGGCGCGACCTTCGCCGCGTTCAGCTATTGCACGCCGATCCTGATTCAGGAAGTAGGCATCGCGCCCGGCCACATCGCGCCGTTACTGGCGTTGTACGGAGTCGCCAACCTGCTGGGCAACATGGTGGTCGGCCGCGTCGCCGACAGTCACACGTTTGCCGCACTGGGCTGGGGTCTGACGCTGATGGTTGTGGCGCTGGCCGGCTTTGCTCTGGCGGGCGACTACCTCTGGCTGAACCTGACCTGCTTCATCGCACTCGGACTCAGCGGCGTGGCGCTCAACCCGGCGATGGTCGCGCGCGTGATGAAAGCGGCCGAGCCGGCTGCGCTGGTCAATGCACTGCACACCTCGGTCATCACCGCAGGTCTTGCGTTCGGCAGCTGGGCAGGCGGTACCGTGATTGACGCCGGCTACGGCCTGCGCGCCCCGCTCTGGGTCGGCGCCTGCATGGCGCTGGTGGGATTGCTGAGCCTTGCGCGGCCGTGGAAAACCCGCGACGCCGCGCGGGTGTGCGCCTAAGCAGCCCTGGAGCTCTATTTAACAGGATGCCGATGCCTGGGCCGCGGCATCCAACCTTCAAGGAAGAAACATATGAACGCTGACAAAACCATAGTTGCCTGTCTGATCTTTCCCACCGCGCCCATCGTGACCATCTATTTCATCTTCTTTCTGTGTCTGGATATCTGGCAGGAAAGCTACTTCAGACCCGGAGATGGAGGGGAAGCCGAGCCGGGGATTGCGCTGACCATGATCCCGATCCTGCTGATAATCGCTGCGCTGCTGCTAGGCGGGCTGACGGTCCTGACGCGCTGGGTGGCGTCTCGCTACACGCCCGGTCCCTGGTGGTGCTGGGTGATGGCGGTGCCACGTGTTGCGCTGGTCGCAGGCTCGACGGTGTTATATCTGGTGGCCGCCGCTTTTTTCATGGGCGATACCCTGGGCGTATTCCGCCACTGGCAGGTGGCAATCGCCTGGGTGATCTGTGCGATGGTCCTCGTTCCATTTTTCAGGCAGCAATATGCGCGAATCCGTGGCGACGGCTGACTGCGGTGTCAGACCGACACCATCTTTTCCCGTGGGTTCGGTCTGTAGCTCGGCCTCGGCCGTTGCGGCTACCTCGCGGGACGGGACCTTGACCTCTGCACCATGTCCTTGAGCTGCTGACGCGAGAACGGCTTGGCAAGGCGCAGCGTGTCAGGCATCTGTCCGTCCAGCGCCTCTGCGTAACCTGAGACCAGAATGGCCGGCAGCTCCGGATGCCGCTCGCGGACGCTGGCGATCAACTGAGCGCCGGTCATGTGCGGCATCGCGTGGTCAGTCAGCATCAAGTCGAAACGATGACGTTCAAGCCATTCGAGGGCCTCGCGCGCAGAGCCGACCGGGCGCACCCGATGGCCAAGGTCCTTGAGCATTTCAACCGTACTTGCAAGCACCAGTTCATCGTCGTCGACCGCGAGAATGTCCAGCGCTGCCACCTTGACTGGACCGAGCCCGAGCGATTCCGCAGCGGGATCGGGGGAGGTCTGCGTTGCAGCGCTTTTCGGCAGCCAGATTTCTGCGGTGGTTCCCAGCCCAGGGCTGCTGCGCAGGCGCAGCGCGCCGCCGCATTGCGCCGCCAGACCGTGCACCATCGACAGTCCCAATCCGGTGCCCTGGCCGACGCCTTTAGTGGTGAAGAACGGTTCGGTGGCTCGCTTGAGCGTGTCCTCGTCCATGCCTTCGCCGGTGTCGGCGACGCTCAGGCACCAGTATTCACCGGGGCTCAGGCCCAATTCGGATGCAGTGACGGTTGTGAAACAGGTGCGGATCACAATGCTGCCCTGCCCGCCCATGGCATCTCTGGCATTGACCGCCAGGTTGAGCAGCGCCGCTTCCAGCTGGTTCGCATCGGTGCTCACCCACGCCCTGACCGGTGCCGGATCGATGCGCAGTTCAATGGTTGGCCCCAGTGAACGCTGCAGCAGCTCGCTCATGCCGGCGATCAACAGCCCGAGTTCGACGTCTGCGGTGCGCAGCTCCTGACGCCGGGCGAACGCCAGCATGCGAGCGGTCAGCGAAGCACCGCGGTCGGCGCCCGCCTTGGCGGTGTCGAGCAAGCGCAGCAGGTCTGGGTTGGGCGGCATGCGCCTGCGCAACAGATCCAGACTGCCGAGCACGGCCATCAGCAGGTTGTTGAAGTCGTGCGCAATGCCGCCGGTGAGATTGCCCAGTGCTTCCATTTTCTGCGCCTGTTGCAGCGCCTGTTCGGTGCGGCGGATGTTGGCTTCGCTCAGGCGCAGCGCCTCGGTGCGCTCGGCAACCCGGGCTTCCAGATCGAGGCGAAAGCGCTCCTCGCTCTCACGGCGCCGCGCTTCGGCGCGAACGCGTTCGATGTGCGCCCACGAGCGCTCGGTGACTTCCGCCAGCAAGGACAGTTCGTCAGCCGTCCATTGGCGAGGCACACGGTCGTGGATCGCCATCAGCGCCGTCAGGCATCCTTCCTTCACCAACGGCATGCAGATGGTGGCCGCAAGCCCGATGCCGAGAAACGCCTCGGCTTCGCTGGGGTCGAGCTGCCGCGCGTTATCGTCGAGGATCAGCGGCAAACCCGCATGGAGGTTCTTCAGCGCCAGCTTGCCGAAGCTTGCAAGGCTGTAATGACCAACGATGCTGGTTGAGCCCGGCGCATGCCAGTCGCCACGGATGGTAAAACCGTCCTGATCCTGGTCCATATCGGCATAGGCGCAGACCGCCACACCCAGGTGCTCGCCGAGC
>JARDZH010000593.1 GCA_029240955.1 Pseudomonas sp.
CACCTCGCCGCTGCGTGGATCGAGCGCGACGATGGCGCCACGGCGCCCGGCCAGGGCGGCTTC
This sequence comes from Pseudomonas sp., assembly GCA_029240955.1. Next base: position 64 of record JARDZH010000593.1, read on the forward strand.
GGCCGCTTCCTGCAACTTGATGTCCAGGCTCAGGACGATGTCCTTACCCGGTTTCGGATCGGTCCGCTTGAGCACGCGCAAGACGCGCCCGCGCGCATTGGTTTCGACTTCCTCGTAACCCACCGTGCCGTGCAACTCGGGTTCGTAGAAACGCTCGATACCGGTCTTGCCGATATGGTGCGTACCGCTGTAGTCCACCGGATCCAGGGTCTTGAGTTCTTTCTCGTTGATGCGTCCGACGTAGCCCACCGAGTGTGCGAAATGCGCGCCCTGCGGGTAGTGCCGCACCAACTGCGCGACCACTTCCACACCCGGCAGGCGGAACTGGTTCACTGCGACCCGGGCAATCTGTTCCTCGTTGAGCTCGAACAGGATCGGCACCGGCTCGAACGGCCTGCGCCCTTGCTTCATGCGACGCTCGAACAATTGCCGATCTTCTTCAGTGAGCTCGAGCACCTGGACGATGGTGTCGAGCACTTGCCGCCAGTCGCCGGAACGCTCGCGCGTCATGCTCAAGCTGAAGCTGGGCCGGTTATCGGCCACCACCACGCCGTTGCGGTCGAAGATCAGCCCACGCGTAGGCGGAATCGGTTGCACATGCACCCGATTGTTTTCCGAAAGCGTGGAGTGATATTCGTACTGGATCACCTGCAGGAAATACAGGCGCGCGATCAGTACGCAGATCAGTACCAGGATTGCCGCGGCGCCGACCACGACGCGGCTGCGCACGGTGCGCGCGTCTTTCTCGTGGTCCTTGAGGCGAATCGGCTGGGACATCGGCTGGTTTACGGCCTATTTGTGATAAGGGTGCCCGGACAGCACGGTCCAGGCGCGATACAGCTGTTCGCCGATGAGTATCCGTACCAGCGGGTGAGGCAAGGTCAGCGGCGACAACGACCAGCGCTGCTCGGCACGGGCGCAGACTTCCGGCGCCAGCCCTTCGGGGCCACCGACCATGAAGTTCACCGTGCGCGAGTCCAGGCGCCAGCGATCCAGCTCCACCGCCAACTGCTCGGTGCTCCAGGGCTTGCCGTGCACCTCCAGGGTGACGATGCGCTCCCCCGGCCCGACCTTGGCCAGCATCGCCTCGCCTTCCTGACGGATCAGACGGGCGACGTCGGCATTCTTGCCGCGGGTGTTCAACGGAATTTCGACCAGCTCCAGCGCAAGCTCGGCGGGCAGACGCTTGGCATATTCATGCCAGCCGTCTTCCACCCACCGGGGCATGCGCGAACCTACCGCGATCAGGCGCAGACGCACGACGCAGGCCTATTCGTGGTCGCCAGGACCCTGGTGACCAGGGGTGTGGTGCGCGGCGCTGGCAGCACGGCTCTGCTCGGCACCTTGCCACAGGCGTTCCAGGTCGTAGAACTGGCGTGAAGCGGCGGTCATCATGTGCACGACCACGGTGTCCAGGTCCAACAGCACCCAGTCGCTGTCGCCAGCGCCTTCTTCGCCCAACGGCTTGACGCCCTTGGCCTTGACCAGCTCGCGGACCTTCTCGCGCATCGCGCTGATCTGGCGGTTGGAGGTACCGGTGGCGATCACCATGAAGTCGGTGATGCTGTTTTTGTCACGGACGTCGATGACCAGGATGTCCTGGGCCTTGACGTCTTCCAGAGCGAGCTTGGTCAGCTCGACGATTTCTTCAGCGGGGATTGCTTGCTTATTGCTCATATAAAACTCGTTCAGTTCAATTGGACGCACGGTACAGCCCGTGCGCCTCGATGTAGGCCAATACTGCGTCGGGCACCAGGAAACGTACCGACTTGCCGCTGGCCAGCAGTTGACGGATCTGGGTGGCCGACACCGCGAGCGGTGCCTGCCAGACGAAAGTAATCTGCCCACAGGCCCCCTTGAGGGCCTGTGGGTCGCTGATCGAACGCGCCGCCACCAGGTTGCGCAAGGCATCCGGCAGCTCGGTGTCCGCATCAGGTCGCTGCAACACGACGATATGGCAGTGTTGCAGCAGTTCTTCCCAGCGATACCAGGTGGGCAAGCCACAAAAGGCATCCCATCCCAGCAGCAAAAGCAACTGGTCTTGCGGGTCGAGCTCGGCACGCATCGACACCAGCGTGTCGAGGGTGTACGACGGTTTGTCGCGCGCAAGCTCCCGGTCGTCCACGGTCAGGGGCGCTAGCCCCTCTACGGCGGCGCGAACCATGGCCAGGCGCTGCTCGGCCGAAACCTGCGGCTGGTCGCGATGTGGCGGCCGGGCGCTGGGCACCAGCCGCAACTCATCCAGACCCAGTGCCTCGGCCACTTCCACGGCGCCGCGCAAATGACCGATATGCACCGGGTCGAAGGTGCCGCCCAGCACGCCGATTCGACGTGAAGCACGGGATTGTACAGCTTGGGGACCGGGCCGGTTCGTTGCGGTCAACTCAGACGGGCTCCTGGCCGCGCAACTGGCCATCGCCGATCACTACATATTTCTCGCAGGTCAGGCCTTCCAGGCCGACCGGGCCGCGGGCGTGGATCTTGTCGGTGGAGATGCCGATCTCGGCGCCCAGCCCATATTCGAAACCGTCGGCAAAGCAGGTGGGTGCATTGACCATCACCGACGCGGAGTCGACTTCGGCGACGAACCGTCGTGCATGGCCCTGATGGTCGGTCACGATCGCGTCGGTGTGATGCGAACCGTAGTGATTGATGTGCTTGACCGCCTCGTCCAGGCCATCGACCACGCGAATGGACAGGATGGCCGCCAGGTACTCGGTGTTCCAGTCCTCTTCG
>JARDZH010000594.1 GCA_029240955.1 Pseudomonas sp.
GGAGATCAACGCATCGTTGAACTCGGCGTCGTCGGCAGCGGACTGTTCGGCGTTGTTCAGGGCAGCGTTGAATTTCGCTTCCTGAGTGTTGGCGCTGACATCGATGTTGCTGTCTACGGAAGTCACGGACATGGGTGATGCTCCTTTTCAGGTTGAGGGAGTTCAGGGTTGATCGGTGGAAACCTGGGTGACGACTCCGCCACGGAACACCCGCACGCCGCGTTCGCGCACCACGGGAGCGGGCTCTGCGGCTGGCTGGCGATCGAGGTGCTGCTGAATCTGCGCCAGGTACGCGGGCGGGCCCGAAACGAACAGCCCGTCGCGATCCGGATTGGGCCGGCTCGACATGGGTTCGCCCGCCACGTCCAGATGCTGCAGGTATGCTTCCAGGTCATCGAGCTGACGACCGCGCACGTCGAACACCCGGGTGCTGACTTCATCGGCGCTGGCGATGTGCAGGATGTTGCCGTCGAAATACCAGCTCAGCTGGTTGGCGTCGCACAGGCGATCCAGAAACTCGCCCGCGGTCTGCGCCCGGATGCTGCCGCGCGAAGTGCCGCGAACCTTGTCCGAGAACACCACGATCAGGTTCAGGTTGCGGCCTAGTTCGGTGAGTGCGCCCCGTACGTCTTGCTCGACCACTACGTAAGCGTAAGGCTCGGAAAACCACGCCGGCGCGGATTTTTCGGCCGCATAGGCCGCAGCGTTCATCAGGCCGGAGCCGATCAGCAGCACCGCCGCATAAAGATGTCTGAATCGTAGAGCCGGGCGGAACGTTGCCACTTGCGTCGGGCTCAGATAACGGTCGCTATTCACCGCCGAGGCTTTAAGATAGCGCTCGCCTTCAGCCGCCACCGGCGTCTGCGCGGCCTCGACTCGTCTACCTGCAAAAGAGCCCAGTCCATGCCCCACCGCTTTGCTCCTGCCTTGTTGCTGTCCGGTTGTATCGCGCTGACTGCGTGCAGCACCCCGCCCACGTCCGACGCCAGCTACGAGCGCTCCATGCAACTGGCCGCCGACCTGGAAAAGCGCGGCGATCCGGCCACTGCCGCAGCGTTTTACCAGCGCGCTACCCAGCAACCCGAAGCAGGTCCGCAGACCTGGCTGAAGCTGGGCGACAGCCTGCTGGCCGGCAACGACTTGCGCGGCGCTGAGCGGGCCTTTCAGCGCGCACTGGAACTGGCACCGAACAACAGCGACGCGCTGCTTGGCCTGGGCACCGCACAACTGCGTCAGGGCAAGCTGGAGCGTGCCGTCACCGCCTTGACTCAAGCCGCCGACTCCGGCGGTCAGCCTAAAGCCTGGAACCGGCTGGGCATCGCGCAGATTCTGCGTGGCCAGACCAGCCCCGCTCAGACCGCTTTCAGCCGCAGCCTGGGGCTTGAGCCCACCGACCTGGATACCCGCTGCAACCTGGCGCTGGCCTACGCGCTGGGCGGCGATCGGCAGAAAGCGTTGCAGACCATCGCCACCGTCAGCGACTCGCCACTGGCTCAGGCCCGGCACCAGCGCAACGAGTTGCTGATTCTGGTGCTGGCCGGTCGCGAGCAGGACCTCGCCGGCAGGACCTTCGATGACATCCCGGCCGGCGAACGGCAGACATTGCTGAGCGAGGCGAGGCGCATCAAGGCGCTTGCCGATCCTGCGGCGCAAGCCCAGGCGCTGGGCCTGATCGATCAGCGCTGAGTTCATCGAGCCTCCCGTGTGTCGGCGCTGGCCTGCTGTTCCGCCTGACGTCGACGCAGCTCTTCGCGGTCATACCCGTCGATGTAGATCTGCGCCGCACGGCCGACCGGCGCAGCCATGGTCGGTCCGGTAACCCGCCCTTTCACGACATCGGAGCGCTGTTCGACCATCTGCAACAGTAGCAGGTTGTTCGCGCAGCCCGGCGCCAGCAGCGGGCGAAAGTCCTCGCCGACACCAATTTCATCTTCAGCGGGTGGATTCAGGCAGGCGATCGGCACCAGCTCGACGCGCCCATCGCTGCGATTGATCGCGGTGTAATCCGGCGAATAACGCACCGGTTCCAGATGAGTCTTGCAGCCGGCCAGCAGGCACAGCAGCACCATGACGGCGGGGCCTTGCAGTGTGGACCGTCGGTTCGCGGCCGCTTTTTTGATCAAACCTGCGTTCATCCGGGGCCTCTTCAATTCATGTAAAAGCCGAACGCACCGCCGCTGCGCGGGCCGCTCGCGGCGGCACTGGCGCGCTGGGCATCCAGCGGCGTGGCGACGACACGTTCGCGTACCGGCTCGACCAGATACGGCGTGATCAGAATCACCAGTTCGGTTTCGTTGCGTTGAAAGCGTTTGGAGCGGAACAGATTGCCCAGAATCGGCATGTCGCCCAGCATCGGGACTTTCTCGACGTCCTGAGTGCTCTCGCGCTGGAACAGCCCCGCGATGGCGAACGTCTGACCACTGCCCACTTCAACCCGCGTATCGGCACGCCGCACGCGGAATGACGGCACCTGATAGCCGTTGACGTCCAGCGTGGTGGTGCTCATCAGGCTGCTGACCTCAGGCCGTACTTGCAGCGCGATTCGGCCGTTTGGCACCAGGGTCGGGCTGAACAGGAGCGACACGCCGTAGGGTTTGTATTCGATGCCGACCACTTCGCGATTGACCGGCACCGGCACTGCAACTTCGCCGCCTGCGAGAAAACTCGCGGTCTGGCCGGTCATGGCGGTGATGTTCGGCTCGGCCAGCACTTCCAGCACGCCGTTGGTCTGCAGCGCTTCGAGCATCGCGTCGATGTTCACGTTGCCGGAATTGAGCCCGGCGCTG
>JARDZH010000595.1 GCA_029240955.1 Pseudomonas sp.
TGACCGTTTGCCCGACTACTGCTTGTCAGAAGCCTTGATCACGTGCGTCCGATAGTCCGGATCGGCCTTGATCTGCTGCTCGGTGAACGGCAGATCGCTCCAGCGCTTGGCAGAAAACGCTTGGGTCTGATCGCTGGCATGAGGTGACTCCGGATTGCTCGACACCGAGAACGCCAGCAACCCTTTCGCTTTGGGTCCCTGCTCGTCGAAGCTCACCACTTGCAGATAACTGGTGCCGCTGACCACTTCACGCTTGCCATCCTTGCCCGCCACGCTCTGCATGGCGTTATAGATGCCGAGAGTCGCGGGACCCCCGTGCACAGGAATCGCCGTGCCGGATTGCCGCGCCACCTGCACGTCACCCCAGCGAAGGTCGGCCGGCCAGCCGGACGCTTGTGCTTCATCGGCGACCGCGAGCATTGCGCTGCGAACCGCAACGGCGACCTCAGGCGTGTCGAGTGCCAGCCCGCGTGGCGTATGCGCCGGATCACGCGCATCGAACGGCACGCGCCACAGCGCCGGGCCGGTTTGCTGCAGCGCGCCCATGAGCTTCTGGAAGTAGATGAAGCCGATGCCACTGTCGAGGTTGGCGCGGCGGTCCCAGTCCTTGAGCGCCGTGCACAACGAGTTCAGCCGGGCAGCGTCGTGGCCCAGGCCGGTGGCGCAGAACTGCAGCAGGTCGGGCATCACCTGCCCCGCCTGATAGACCTCGTTATCCATCACCATCGCCTGCAACCCCGTCACGCTGATCTTGCCGGCCCGCTGCAGACTCGACAGACGGTCCAGGGCAAATCGGGTGCGCTGGCCCAGCGGCTGACCGCTCTGACTGATCAAGGGCGAAAATCCGGTCAGCGGTGCGGCCGGGTTGGCCATCCACGCCGAATCGTTGGAATGCTGCACGTAATCGCTGCGCTGCAACTGCGGCTGACTGGAGGCGGGGAAAATGCCCGGTAGCGCTCCATGACTGACGCGTGTCCAGTTGCATGCGCTCCGTGAACCGACGATCACGATCATGGCGGTGCCCAGGCGCGGATCGCTGCAGGCGGCCAGTTTGGCGGCGTCTACGTTAGGGACAACCGACAGGTTCATGTACAGCGCCTGACCCTGAGCGTCCACCGCGATGGTGTTGACCCAGGGGATGCCTTGCAGCGTATGAATCGAATTCTGCAGCGCTTGAAGGCTGTCGGCGCGGTCCATGGCGTACCACTGCTGCCACACCCGATCATTATCCAGGTTGGCATCGCGCAGGCTGAAGGCGACTTGACGGTTCCAGTCCAGCTTGCCGGGCCATTGCACCACCGGGCCGAACCGCGACGACCAGACGGTGCGGGTGACCGATTTCAGGCTGCCGTCGGCTTGCTTCACCTCGACCTGCACGCGTTGCTGACTCATGGGCAGCGAGTGCCCGTCCAGCATGTAGCGCGTGGCATCTTTCGGGTCGAGTTGAAGTCGATGCAGCGTGAAGTGTTTTGACGTATCGACCGTATGCGTCCAGGCCAACTGTCGGTTGAAGCCGATGTTGATCAGCGGCAGACCGGGCAACGAAGCGCCCATGACGTCGAGCTTGCCGGGGATGGTCAGGTGCATCTCGTAAAAACGCATGCCGCCCTGCCACGGGAAATGCGGGTTGGCGAGCAGCATGCCGCGTCCGTTGAACGACAGGTCGCGACCGATCGCCACGGCATTGCTGCCCCGCTCCAGTGCAAAGCGCTCGTTGCGCTCGGCGGCCTGTTGCAGGGCCAGCAAGTGCGCGCTCGACGCTGGCGCAGCCTGGGCCGTTTGCGGTCCTGGCGATTGGGCGCCGGCCAGTGCTTCGGCAAACTGGCCCAGCCCGCCCTCTGTCAGCAAGCGTCGCCCGAGGCGCAGCAGATCATCGGCGCTGATCGGCCTTACCCAGTCGCCCTGGCAAGCCTGCGGCAGACCGCTGGCGCGCTGTTCTTTCAACGCACGGTTGTAGCCTTCGGCATAGCCCTGCAGCAACTGACGGATGTCGGCCGGTTGCGCCTTCCAGAACGCAGCAACGGCTTCGGGCGTGTTAAGCCATTTGAAAAACAGGTCGCTGGCGAGGTTGCTGCGTTTTTCCAGCGTCGACTGTTCCGCCCCGAAAAACCGCGAGCGCTCGCCGTTGACCGTGACAATTTCGTTTGCCAGCAGGCACAGGTTGTCGTGGGCATAGGCGTAACCGACGCCATAACCCAGCCCGCTTTCATCCTGCGCAACAATATGCGGCACGCCGAAACCGGTGCGGCGAATCTCCGCCGACAGCTCGCGCTGCTCCGCTCCTTCGACAGCCTGCACGGAAGCGACCAGCAACGTACACGCGCCAGCAAGAAAGACTGTTGAAAGAGACTTGGAAATGATCACGCTGACTCCGAGTGGTTGATGGGGCGACAGAAGCTGGAAATAGCCGCTCCCATGAAACGAAACCGGCGCGGCAAATTTAGTCTGCGCGCAGCGAGTCCGTCTTAAATTCCCGCCTGCTGCTCTCGTCTTACGGACAGTCTCCCCGCCGTGCCCGTCGCCCGGCCGTTTCCCCGAGCAGGAATTCTGCATGACACGCTCTCGACTCCCCCGCCGCACGGTGCTCGCTGCGCTGTGCCTGTTCCCGGTCATCGCGCTGTGCGCCTGGAAAATCCTGCCCGCTGATCAGGCCGACGCAGCGACTGTGCCGGTCACCCGCGGCGATATCGAGAGCAGCGTCACCGCGCTCGGCACGTTGCAGCCGCGCAGTTATGTCGACGTGGGTTCACAGGCGAGCGGGCAGATCATGAAGA
>JARDZH010000596.1 GCA_029240955.1 Pseudomonas sp.
GCCGCCCGGTTCCACCAGTTCGACGCCGAGCATCAATCCTCGCCCGCGAATGTCGCCCAGTTGCGGAAAGTCTCGTTGCAGCTGCCGCAGATGCGCACTCAGCCGATCGCCCATACGCGTCGCATGCGCACAGATGTCATGTTCGACGAGGTAGCGCATCACCGCCGAACCTGCCGCCATCGCCATCTGGTTTCCGCGGAAGGTGCCGGCATGGGCGCCAGGTTGCCAGGCGTCGAGCCATTCGCGATACACCACCACCGCCAGCGGCAGACTGCCGCCGATGGCCTTGGACAGCACCACCACATCCGGAATGATTCCGGCGTGCTCGAAGGCAAACATCTTGCCGGTGCGAGCAAAGCCGCTCTGAATCTCGTCGACGATCAGCGCCACGCCGGCTTGTTCAGTAATGCGCCGAACGCCGCGTAGCCAGTCGAGATCGGCCGGTATCACCCCGCCCTCCCCCTGCACCACTTCGACGATCACCGCGGCGGGCAACTGCACACCGGCCTCAGGATCGCTCAGCAGGTTGTGCAGATAATGCAGGTTGGCCTTGACGCCCGGCTCGCCGCCCAAGCCGAACGGGCAACGGTACTCGTAGGGGTACGGCAAAAACTGCACGCCGGCACTGAGCAGCGCGCCCAAGGGTTTTTTCGGGCCCAGACTGCCCATCAGGCTCAGCGCGCCCTGGCTCATGCCGTGATAGCCGCCCTGGAATGACAACACGGTGCTGCGTCCGGTCGCGGTGCGGACCAGCTTGAGTGCCGCTTCCACCGCGTCGGTGCCGGTCGGTCCGCAGAACTGAATCTTCGCTTCGCTCGCCAGTGCGGGCGGCAGCAGGCCGAACAGGTCCTGCACGAACTGGTCTTTGACCGGTGTAGTAAGGTCCAGCGTATGCAAAGGCAGTTCATCGCTGATCACCTGGCGGATCGCATCGATCACCACCGGATGGTTATGCCCCAGCGCCAAGGTGCCGGCACCGGCCAGACAGTCGATGAAACGCCGGCCTTCAACGTCCTCGACGTGGATGCCGCGCGCACGCTTGAGTGCCAGCGGAATGCGCCGCGGGTAGCTGCGCGCGTTGGACTCCTGGCGACTTTGCCGGGCCAGCAACGGCGACTCGTCGAACTGGTAAAGCGTTTCCACCGGTGTCGGCTCGGCCAGCTGAGCATCGTTGAATCTGGTAGCGACTGACATCTGTGCAACCCTCGAACGCTGTGACATGGACCTGGCGGCGCGTACGCGCCAGGCAATCGATGTTCCTTGCAATGCAAACGCGCCGGGGCGGTGCGGATTTACACCTTGATACGGCTTTTTTATCCGCAGCCCTGTATGCCTCTACAGCCCTTCCAGCTCCGCCATCAGGTCTTCAAGCCGATCGAACTTCTGCTCGTCGACCTGCCCGCCGCCGAGCGTCTCCAGATGCCGCGCCAGGTCCTGAACCGTGTTGAACTCGAACATCGCTCGCAGCGGCACCGTGCGTTGCAACACCTGCTGAGCGCGCGTCACCACTTGCGTGGCCAGCAAGGAGTGCCCGCCCAGTTCGAAGAAATTGTCGGTGATGCCGATGCGCTCGACTTTCAGCACCTCAGCCCAGATATCCACCAGCTGTCGTTCCAGTTCGGTCTGCGGCGCGACATATGCCTGCTGTGACACCGCCACGTCCGGCTTGGGCAGCGCCTTGCGATCCAGCTTGCCGTTGGGGGTCAGTGGCATGGCATCGAGCGCGACAAGATGAGTCGGCACCATATAGTCCGGCAGGCGGGTCTTGAGGTGCGCCTTGAGCGCGTCACGCAGTTGCTCGGCCGACTCATGTCCGGGCTGCGCCACGAACCAGGCCGCGAGCACTTTGCCGGCCGGCCCGTCGACATCCAGCACCACCGCTTCGCGAACAGCCGGATGCTCCTGCAGACGGGTTTCGATTTCGCCCAGTTCGATGCGGTAGCCACGAATCTTGACCTGATAATCGACGCGGCCGACGTACTCCAGCACCCCGTCGGCGCGCCGCCGAGCCAGGTCGCCGGTGCGGTACAGACGCTCGCCCGGCGCACCGAACGGATCGGGCACGAACACCGGCACCGTGCGCCGAGCATCGGCGACATAACCGCGACCGACACCGGTCCCCGCCACGCACAACTCGCCCACTGCGCCCAGCGGCACCAGTTCCAGCGAGTCGTCGAGCAGGTACAGCCGGTTGTTGTCGGTCGGTGTGCCGATCGGCAGGTAGGCGCTGCGCGTGGAGTCTGCATCGACGCGGAAGAACGCCACGTCATCCGAACATTCAGCCGGGCCGTACGCATTGACCAGCCCGATCTGCGGATAACGCGTCAGCCACTGGCTCGCGAGCTCCGGTGGCATGGCTTCGCCGGTCGGCAGCAGCCAGCGCAGCCGGTCGAGGCTCGCGGTGTCCTCGGCCAGCAGGCCGGTGATCAGCGACGGCACGCTTTCCAGCACGGTGATGCCTTGGGTCTGCACATGGCCGAGCAAGGCACGCGGATCGCGGGCGATGTCGTTGGGCACAATGTCCACCCGTGCGCCGAACAACAGCGCGGCGAGGAACTGCCAGACCGAAATGTCGAAGCTCTGCGAAGCGGTCTGAGCGATGACGTCGCGCTCGTCCAGCTTCAGGTACGGCACCTTGCTCAACTGGTTGTTGAGCATGCCGCGCTGCTCGACCATCACGCCCTTGGGCTGGCCGGTCGAGCCGGAGGTGAAGATCACGTAAGCCAGGTTATCCGGCGCGCTGTAACGCTTGGGATCATGCTCGCCGTATCC
>JARDZH010000597.1 GCA_029240955.1 Pseudomonas sp.
CCGATGAAGCCGCTTTCGAATACAAGACCCAGGAGGCGTTGAACGCCAGCGACCCGAAGAATCTGGCGCCCGACGAAGTCGAGGTTCACATGGTGTACGAGACTGCTCTGGCGGGACGGCTGCAGTTGCCATGGCAGACGGACCAGATGCTGTACCGCCCCCGTTCCGGCGTTACCGTGGAAAAGGTCGACGCGAGTTACGCAAGAATCATCCAGGGTGAACAAGGCGATGGCTTGGTCAACGCCATGCTCGATCTGGACTCGGACAACTTTTGGGCTGACCACCTGCGCAAGACGTACCCGGAACTCTACGAACTCAATGATCGGACTTTCGAGCCCATGGAAGGCCTGCTCGATGAGCTGCGCGAGGCCAAAGCCGAATGGGCTGACCCGAACGGGCAAGCCAATCCGCATACACTTGCCGCAAAGATGCAGAAACTCGCCGATCAGCTGGACATTGCCGATGAACCCGGGCTGTTCGACGAAGTCCCGATGAGCCAGCAACGTTACCAGGAACTTTTGAACGGAATCGGCTACAAGCGCAACGAGCTGTCACGCCGCCTGACCCGCGAAGCGATGGCCAGAGCCGGCCTGTAAAACCGCACATATCCGACCCACCAGCCTTCGAAGGCTGGCCGGTCTGATCCATCTAGTCCACCTCTGAATCCCAGATCACCGTGATATTGCCTCTGAAGGGTCGGCCTTTGGCATTGATGATCAACCAGTTGGTGGACGTCGGCCCTACTTCGAAATGCAGCGTTCCCGGCTTGCGATCCAGATAAATGCCCGGTTGAAACGCGGCACTGGCCTGGCGTTTGAGCGGGTACCGATTGACCGGTTGACCGGTACTATCGGTCAGGCCGCTGGGCAGACTGACACTGACGTCTACCGCGCCGGCGTAACCCGACTCGCGGTCGACGATGCCGCAGCCGGAGCCAAACCCAAGGTCGTGCTCACACTCGATACTCATGCTGAATCTGGACGACGCGGAAATCAGGAAGGTCTGATCGCGAAACAGCCGCACAGGCTTGCGACCGCTGTCCAGCCATGACTGCCATCCACCCTGGGGTTGCAGCACAACCTGATTGCCGCCAGGCGGAATGTCGACTTTGAGGGTGTGCTGTACGTCGAGTACGAAATCCAGCGTGACGCGATCATCGTCCGGCTGAAATTGCGATCCGAAGCTGAAATCGCCACTGGGCCCCATGCTGTAGGTCAATGAACCGGTATACAGGCCCGAAGACATACCCAGGGGATTGGGCGTGCGCAATTCGTAAGCGAAGTCGAGGGTGTCGAAATACATCGACGGAATGGTGGCCGTGGTCGCCTTGGTACACAGCGCTTCGACAGGCGTTTTCCAGAAAAACCGGTAACTGTTCGGCGAGAAGAAACCGACACCGCTGTAGCGGCAGGGCGAGGGTGCGTACACCCAACTGCTGCCGCTCCACAGCAATTGATGGCCACGCAGCACGTCGCTCACACCAACCAGCTCGTGTGCCGGCTGACTCAGGACATACGTGGAGCCGATGCCGGTAATACGCACCTCAACGGTTTCGGTCTCCATCGTTTCGGCGTTGGTCACGGTCAATCGGCGCCAGTTGGCCGGCACCTTTATGCCCACACCCCAGCCAGGCGGGAGACTGGACTTTGAGTCGAATCGAACCGGCAACTGAATACTGAACACAGAGTTTTCCGCACATTGACCAGGATAACTCGCGCAATAACCGCTATTCGGAGTCTTGTTCACGAACACGTTCTTGCTCGGTTGCGCAGGGTCGGGTTGAAACAGCGCGCGGATCTCCTGGTTCACCGCCTGCGCCTGCCCCATGCTCAACGCAAGCGTCAGGCCCAAACCGTAAATCGCAGGCCTTGACAGCGGTTTGATCGGTTTTGCAGTCATGTTCATTACTCAGCGCCTGGCGTACTGGCACTGAACATCAGCAGTACGTTGCCGTAATAGTTCCCTGAACGGTATCCGCCTACGGGCTCGACCGGCTCGATCTTCAGCGCGACGCGCTTGCCGGCGGCGGCCTCCTCCCGGGAGAGCACTTGTCGCGGAAGGACGTGAGAGCTCAACTCCACATTGTTGAACGTGACCCGCAATTGGATAATCTCTCCCGGCCTGCCGTTTTCCAGAAAAGGATCAAGCAGCAGGCGGGCATCAATGGCGCTGCTGTCATGGCGTGCATCGAAATTCTTCTCCAGGCTGCCCAGCGTGGCTTTCGGATAATCCCAGAACAGTTGCTGGGGCCGGTGAATCCAGTCCGGCTCTGCTGGAATCACATAGAACGGGCGGCTGGGAATGGTCAGCGACACTTCGAAGGTGTGCTCTTCTCGCGCTCCCCAGGCCTCGCTGCCGCTCAGGCTGGCGGCGGCCAGCAGCACGAGCGCGGTAGATTGCTTGATCATTTTGGTTACCCGGTGCGTCATTGGAAAACCGTGTTAGCGGCTGGCGATCTTCATGGTCTTTTTGGCGTTGCCTTCAATCAGGAAGAAGCGGTACTCGCGACCCTTCTCCTTGTCGAAGGCGAACGTCTTGCCAGCCAGAACGTGATGTTTGGTGGTCGCCCCGCAGTCGCTTTCCTTGCTCAGCGAGCAGCTTTTGAACTCGTCGACGATGACCACGGTGTTGCCGGTGTGGCGCAGTTCGTAGCGGTTCTCGGTGTCATTGACTGCCGTGTCGAAACGCGCATCCCTGGGCCGCACGAAGAAGATCGTGCCGAACCCGGTCATGACGTTGACGCCCGCCGAGAGTGATTTCCTGTATTCG
>JARDZH010000598.1 GCA_029240955.1 Pseudomonas sp.
GCCGCGCTGGCGCGCTGGCAGGCCGACCCGCAGAACCTGCTGGAGGTCGAAAACCTGCTGCGCGACCTGCATACCTTGAAAGGCGGCGCGCGGATGGTGGAGATTGCGCCGATCGGCAATCTCGCCCATGAGTTGGAATCGCTGTACGAAGGCTTGTCGAGCGGCGCGATGCGTCCAGGTCCGATGCTGATGAGCCTGCTGCAGAGCAGCCATGACGTGCTGGCCGATATGCTCGATGCCGTGCGCAACGAAAAGCCGCTGCCCAACGCGGCGTTGCTGATCGACGGTATCCGCAAACTTGCCAGCCTCGACCTGACGCCGATGTCGCCCGTCGCCGCACAGCCGCGGGCCGTGCCGGTAACGTCGGCACCGGCGGCGCCCGCACCCGCTGCAGCCGAGCCGGAACCCGACCGGATCGTGCCGGAAACCGTAAAAGTAGTCGCCGAACAGCTGGAGAATCTGGTCAACCTGGCGGGCGAGACCTCCATTTTCAGAGGGCGCCACCATCGACCGTATGCGCGACCAGCTGCGTCGTCTCGATATCGAAACCCAGGGCCGCATTCTCAGTCGCGAGCAGGCGCAGGCCGAGCGTCTGGACTACGAAGAATTCGACCCGCTGGAAATGGACCGTCACTCGCAGCTGCAGCAGCTGTCCCGTGCGCTGTTCGAGTCTGCGTCCGACCTGATGGACCTCAAGGAAACCCTGGGTGCCCGGGCGCAAGTGGCCGAAACCCTGCTGTCTCGGCAGGCCAAGGTCAACACGCAGTTGCAGGAAGGCCTGATGCGAACACGCATGGTGCCGTTCGAACGACTGGTGCCGCGATTGCGTCGCGTTGTGCGGCAGGTCGCGCAAGAGCTGGACAAGAAGGTGCTGTTCGAAGTCAGCAATGCCGAGCGTGAAATGGATCGCAGCGTGCTGGAACGCATGGTCGCGCCGCTGGAGCACATGCTGCGCAATGCGGTGGATCATGGTCTGGAAAGCAGCGAACGGCGCCTTGCAGCGGGCAAGCCGGAAGAGGGCAGAATCGATCTGACCCTGACGCACGAGGGCGGCGACATCGTTATCGAACTCAGCGATGACGGTCCGGGCGTCGATCTGGCGGCCGTGCGTCGCAAGGCCATCAAGCGCGGACTCATTCATCCGGACGCCGATCTGTCTGATCACGAAGTGCTGCCCTTCATTCTGCAGGCCGGCTTCTCGACGAGCGACATCATCACGCAGATTTCCGGGCGCGGCGTCGGTATGGATGTGGTGCATGCCGAAGTCAAACAGCTGGGCGGCTCGATGATCATCGACTCGGTGCCCGGCAAAGGCACGCGCTTTCGAATTCGCCTGCCATTCTCGGTCTCGGTGAACCGGGCGCTGATGGTGGTTTGCGGCGAGGAGCAATACGCCGTTCCGCTCAATACCGTGGACGGCATCGTGCGGGTCATGCCCGGCGAGCTTGAGGCTTATTATCAAGCCAGCCCACCGCGTTATCAGTATGGCGGCCGTAGCTACGAGCTTCGTTATCTGGGCGAGCTACTGAATCAAGGGCGACCGAATCTGATCGGCGAAATGCAGCCACTGCCCGTACTGCTGGTGCATCTGCAGGACCAGTGGGTCGCGGTGCAGGTCGATGCGCTGGCCGGTTCGCGGGAAATCGTGGTGAAGAACCTTGGGCCGCAGTTTTCGCGGGTTCAAGGCATCTCAGGCGCGACGATCCTGGGTGACGGCCGTGTGGTGTTCATTCTCGATCTGATGGCGCAGATCCGCGTGCTGCAAGGCCGCTTGCAGGCGCAGCAGGCTGCGGGGCTTGCCACGCCCGCCTACAGCGAAGTCGAGCAGACCCGGCGGCTGCGGGTCATCGTGGTCGATGACTCGGTCACCGTGCGCAAAGTCACCAGCCGGCTGCTGGAGCGCCACGGCATGCATGTGCTGACGGCTAAAGACGGTGTCGATGCGCTGAACCTGCTGCAGGACTTCATTCCGGACGTCATCCTGCTGGATATCGAAATGCCGCGCATGGACGGTTTTGAAGTGGCAGCGCATGTGCGCAAGGATGAGCGGCTGCGCGACCTGCCGATCATCATGATTACCTCACGCTCCGGCCAGAAGCACCGCGACCGGGCCAAGAGCATCGGCGTCAACGATTACCTGAGCAAGCCCTATCAGGAAACCATGCTGCTCGACAGCATCGCCCACTGGACGCAGGTCAATGCCTGAACGCACGTTACAAACCACTCGCCTGACGACCCTGACCGGCCTGCTGTTGCCGCTCAGCGACCGCAGCCTGCTGCTGCCCAATGTG
The DNA here is from genome assembly GCA_029240955.1 of Pseudomonas sp. Next base: position 2,292 of record JARDZH010000598.1, read on the forward strand.
GCTGTGGCTGAACTGATCGACTACCAGGATTGCAGCGCCGACCCTGATGCTCCAGCGTGGTATCTGGGGCAGATCAGCTGGCGGGAACTGACGTTGCCGCTGTTCAGTTTCGAAGCGGCGTGTGGCGGCAGAACGCTGGTGGGCGGTCGGGCGCGAATCGTCGTCCTCAACGCACTTGGCGGCCGGGATGACCTGCGCTTCATCGCGCTATTGGTTCAAGGCATCCCGCGTTCGTGCAAGGTCGACACCCAGCTGAGCTACGTCGACGTACCGCTCGCCGAGCTGGAACTGGCGGCCGTGCAGGTCGGCGAAACCGTAGCGAAAATCCCGGATCTGGTGGGGCTGGAGCGATGGTGGGTAGACGCAGGGCATGTGGGTGATTCTCTGGTGCGCCGCTAACCTGTAGGAGCTGCTTTAGCTGCGATCTGCCGCACAGCGGCAGCAAACCCAAACACCACGACCTGCCAGTCAAAACGCATGGAAGCCGTCGCGAGCTTCGCTCCCTCCCACAAACTGAGCCAACCCCGAAAAAACGTGCAGCCTGCCTCGCGGCTAAAGCCACTTCTACGGTTATGCGCGGTTCCTGTAGGAGCTGCTTTAGCTGCGATCTGCCGCAAAGCGGCAGCAACCCAAACACCACGACCTGCCAGTCAAAACGCATGGACGCCGTCGCGAGCTTCGCTCCCTCCCACAAACTGAGCCAACCCGAAAAAACGTGCAGCCTGCTTCGCGGCTAAAGCCACTCCTACGGTCGTGCGCAGTGCCTGTAGGAGCTGCTTTAGCTGCGATCTGCCGCAAAGCGGCAGCAACCCAAACACCACGACCTGCCAGTCAAAACGCATCGAAGCTCGCGACAGCGGTGGGCACCGATATCAACCCGTTGCACTTCGCGCCAATAACCGCGAGCCTTTG
>JARDZH010000599.1 GCA_029240955.1 Pseudomonas sp.
CGTCGGCCTGGCGTTAGGCGTCAGCATGCCGCTGGTTTCCCTGCGTCTGGAAGGTTGGGGTTACAACTCGTTCGCCATTGGCGTCATGGCCGCCATGCCTGCCATTGGTGTACTTGTAGGTGCCGGGCTCGCGAGCAAGCTGGCGGCTCGCTTTGGCACGGCCAACCTGATGCGTCTTTGCTTGTGGGCAGGTGGCTTCTCGGTCGGGTTGCTGGCCATGCTGCCGCACTATCCGGTCTGGCTGGTGCTGCGCCTGATGCTCGGCGTGATTCTCACTATCGTGTTCGTGCTTGGCGAAAGCTGGATCAACCAACTGGTGATCGAGCGGCTGCGTGGGCGGCTGGTGGCGCTTTATGGCAGTACCTATGCGTTGAGCCAGCTGTCCGGGCCGCTGTTGCTGGGCGTGGTCGGCACTCAGGCCGATTACGGATTCTGGATCGGTGTCGGGCTGCTCACCGTTTCCCCCTTGCTGCTGTTGGGCCGCAGCGGCGCGCCCGCAGCTGACGCCTGCCGCGTGACTTTCCGGAACCTGATGGAGTTCTGCCGGACCACTCCGGCCATCGCCTGGGCGGTCGCGCTGTTCGCTGCATTCGAAGCGCTGATTCTGACCTTGCTGCCCATTTACAGCCTGCGACAGGGCTTCAGCCCGGAAATCGCTTTGATCATGGTCAGCACTGTGGTGATGGGCGACGCCTGCCTGCAGCTGCCCATCGGCATGCTCGCCGACCGCGTTTCACGGCGCAGATTGTTTTCCGGTTGTGCGGCCGCTTTATTGGTGTCCAGCCTGCTGGTGCCGGTGCTGGTCCATACCGTGTTCATCTGGCCGTTGTGGGTGCTGTTCGGCGCCAGCGCGGGCGGACTGTTCACGCTGTCGCTGATCCTGATCGGCGAGCGCTACCGGGACGACGCGCTGGTCCGGGCCAACGCGCACGTAGCCCAGCTGTGGGGCATCGGTTGCCTTTTAGGCCCGCTTGCGGCGGGTGCCGGCAGCCAGTGGGTCAGCGGACACGCACTGCCGTTGCTGATGGCTGCGGGTGCATTCGGACTGGTGCTGCTGACGTTTCGCCAAGGGGCGTTCGGCACGAGGGCGCTGCAAGCCTAAAGCATGCGCTCCAGCCCGACGGCCTTGCTGAACCACGCGTTGATCCGCCGCCACCAGTCGCCCGGCTCGGTGCGCAAGGTATGGATCTGGCCATCATCTTCGGTCACCCAGACGACCTTGCCGTCTTCCAGCCTGGCTTCGTAGCTGAGCGCCGGGCTCATGCCCTGCAAGGTCAGCTCGCGCATTTGCTCGGCCAGTTGCGGGCTGTCGACCAGCACGCCGACTTCGGTGTTCCACAGCACTGAACGCGGGTCGAAGTTGAATGAGCCGACAAAGATCTTCTGCCGGTCGAACACCATCGCCTTGCTGTGCAGGCTGGAATCGGAGCTGGCGATAGAATTGCTTTCCCGGAACAGACGCGGCCCATTGTCCCTGAACGTCTCGACGTCGCCCGGCTGACGGCGCAGCTCGAAAAGCCTGACACCATGCTCCAGCAACGCCTTGCGATAAGGCGTGTAGCCGCCGTGCACAGCGGGCACGTCGGTGGCTTCCAGCGAATTGGTCAGCAGGCTCACGTCAACGCCGGCATCTGCCCGGCCAGTCAGATACAACAAGCCTTCCTGACCCGGCACGAAGTAGGCAGAGATCAGCATCAGTTCCTGATGGGTATTGAGCAATTCCGGCGCGAGCTGGGTGGTCATCAACAAGTGTGGATCCGGCTCACCCTGGGCCAGAACCTTGGTCGGCGCATCCCACAGTGCCTGGTTGTGGGCCCAGACCAGTTCCTTGAGCCACACCCTGAGTCGGGGTTCGGTCTGGTAAGCCATCAGACGCTCATACAAGGCCTTGTGCTGCTGATGCGCCTGCTCCAGTGATGCCTCAAGCTTCCGGCGCGCTTGAGCCAGGTCCTTCACCGTCGGCAGGAAGTACATGAAATCCGCGATCGGCTTGCTCAGTGCGCTGTTCCAGTACTGATCGAAGCTGTGCCCGAGCTGTTCGGCAACCGGACCGACGCTGAGCATGTCGACGTCCGTGAAATTAAGGTTGGGTTCGGCGTCGAAATACTCGTCGCCCAGGTTGCGGCCACCGACGATGGCAACGCTGTTGTCGGCCAGCCACAGTTTGTTGTGCATGCGCCGATGCTGCCGCGACAGGTTCAGCAGCCGCCCGACGCTGCGGGTCACGCCAGTTTCGCGGCCGAGGTTTTGCGGGTTGAACAGGCGAATCTCGATGTTCGGATGCGCTGCCAGCGTCGCAATGGCGTGGTCCAGACCGTCGCTGGTGGTGTCGTCGAGCAGGATGCGCACGCGTACGCCACGATCGGCCGCTTTGAGCAACTCATCGATCAGGGCGCGAGTGCTGAGCCCGTCGTGAACGATGTAGTACTGCAGGTCCAGGCTGGATCTTGCATTGCGGATCAGTTCGGCGCGGGCCTTGAAAGCATCGCTGCTGTCAGGCAACAGACGAAAGCCCGAACGGCCCTCGTGAGGCCGAGCCATGGCCTGAATCGAACGCCCGAAGGCCGACTCTGAAGCGGGCATGGCCTGGCTGGGCGTGCTGGAGGCGTCTTGTTCGACATGAGCACAACCGGTGACGCACAGCGCGACCAACAGGAAAAAGGGCAGGGCCCAGGAATTCTTCAAGGGGAGTTTCCGTGTCCAGGCGTTTGCATGGCGATAGGACACTGGAAAACAGGAAAAATTTTCC
>JARDZH010000600.1 GCA_029240955.1 Pseudomonas sp.
ACCCGATCCCGATGATGGCGTGGGTGTTTTCGGTCAGTTTTCTGGGCATCTGGATCGCCTGGTATCTGCGCCCGGCGTTGCTCAACGATCCCGGGCTGAAGTTTCCCGAGGGCATGGCGACGCTGGAAACCCTCAAGCACATTTATAACCATGGGCAGGAAGCGGTGACGCGGATCAAAGTGCTGGCGGCTGCCGGTCTGCTGTCCGGACTGGTCAAATGGATCGACGGTTTTGTCTGGGCGATTCCGCGCTGGGCGCCTGCACCGGCATTCGAGCGGCTGACCTTTACGCTCGACCCGTCTCTGTTGCTCATTGGCTTCGGCGGCATCATCGGCATCCGTGTGGGCGTGACCCTGCTGCTCGGCGCAGCGCTGGCATGGGGCGGGCTTGCGCCGTGGCTGATCGACCATGCGCTGGTGGTGCTGGCGCCCGACGCCAATGGTCCGCAGTTCGCCAGACTGGTGGAATGGCTGCTGTGGCCGGGCGTGAGTCTGATGGTCAGCGCGACCCTCGACTTCGCTGGCCCTCAACCTGTTCAAGGCCAGTCGCAAGCGTACCGCCAAGGGCACGCCGCGCGCGCACGTGCCGTTCACCCTGAAACCGGCGTTGGGCTTGCTGCTGTCTGTTGCTCTGGTCGTGGGCCTGCAAGCGGCGCTGTTCGGGATCGACCTGTGGATGGCGCTGCTGAGCATTCCGCTGGCGATCTGTCTGGCGGTGGTGGCAGCGCGAGTCGCAGGCGCGACCGGCATCGCACCCATCGGCGCGATTGGCAAGCTGTCGCAGTTGAGCTTCGGCCTGATCGCGCCCGGCCAGGTGGGCATCAACCTGATGAGCGCCAACACGGCGGGTGGCGCGGCCGGGCAATCCACCGACCTGATGAACGACTTCAAGGTCGGCCTCGCCATTGGCGCCACACCGCACAAGCAACTTGTTGCCCAATGCATCGGGATTTTCATCGGCAGCATCGTCGGTGTACTCGTGTACCTGCTGCTGATTCCTGACCCGCACACGATGTTGCTCACCAAGGAGTGGCCCGCGCCCGCCGTCGCGACCTGGAAGGCCGTCGCGCAAACGCTGACTCATGGGCTGCAATCTCTATCACCGGAGATCCGCTGGGCAATCGTGATCGGCAGCTGTATCGGCGCGTTGCTCGGTGCGCTCGACAGCCTGCTGCCACAGCGACTGGCGCGCTGGCTGCCAAGCACCGCCGCGTTGGGGCTGGCCTTCGTGCTACCCGCCTCGACCTCAATGATGATGGGCGCAGGCGCAGTGCTGACCTGGCTGGTCAGCTGTCGCTGGAAAGTTATGACCGACCGTTTTGCAATTACCGCAGCGGCCGGGCTGATTGCCGGCGAAAGCATCACCGGCGTCGGGGCGTCGTTCTGGTCGTTGCTCAAGAACCTCTGAGCGTTCGGCGCTCACGGCTACTCGTGAAAGTCAGCCACGGTCTGCTTGCTGCCGACGAAGAAACTGTCTGCGACCAGACGCAGCGGCTCCAGATCCAGATCGCTGGCGCCCCGTTCGATGAGCTGCGCGAAATGGCGATACACCGCCGAGTACTCGCCCTCTTCGGACACCGTTTGAGCAACGCCATCGACACTGACCCGCGCGCCGCCGGCATCGAGGCGCAGAATCCCCTGATCAGTGTGCAATTCAATGCTCCACTGCTCGTTGTCGCTGTGATCGAAATCCAGTTCGGCCAGCACCGGCACCTGCGCTGCGGATCGCATCTGCACAGAAGCCGCGATCGGTGACTGGCAATTACCCGGCACGCTCAAGGCCGCGGACTCGACGAACAGCGCGTCAGGCAGCAGTTCAGTGACGATAGACAGCGCGTTGATGCCGGGATCGAACACACCAAGCCCGCCTGCCTGCCAGATCCACGCCTGACCGGGGTGCCATTTGCGCACCTGTTCCTTCCAGTCCACCCGCACCTGTTGCAATGCCTTGCCTTCCAGCCATTGCTTCGCGTTGGACACGCCGGGCGCAAAGCGCGAGTGCCAGGCGAACAGCCCGGTCACACCGGCTTTACGCGTCTGCTCGATCAAGGCCAGCGCCTCACCGAGCGTCGAGCATGGCGGTTTTTCCACCAGTACGTGCTTGCCAGCGTCGAGGGCCTCACGGACCAGAGCGAAGCGCCCTTGCGGCGGGGTGCAGAAGGCGATGGCGTCGACCTGCGGCCCGTTGGCAAGCAGTTCAGCCAGCGAGGCGAAGTTCTGCACGCCGGGGCAGTGCTGTCCCAACGTGGCAACCGCCACCAGTTCGAACTGCGGATTGGCGAGAATCGCTGGCACATGCTGGTCCTGAGCGATCTTGCCGTACCCCACCAGCCCTAATCGAATCGGATGCATCGGTGACTCCTGTGATGTTGTCGTTGTTGTATTCAGGCGTTGTTGAAGCGACGTTGTGCGCGAGTCAGAGACCGCGCACAGGTATAACGAAGGTCGAGAAGCGGAGGCAAGAATAGCGCAACGGCCCGCAAACCTGCACAGGCTTGCTTCGACCTGTAGAAGCCAGCTTGCTGGCGAGGGGCCGGTATATCCGAAACATCTTTATCGACTGATGCTACGTTTCGCCAGCAAGCTGGCTCCTACAGATCAGCGGCGCGAGGTCAGCGGCGCGCCCACGCCTGTGGGCTGTGGAAGAACGCCTCGGCATTGCTCTGCAGGGTTTCGAGGTGATAGCCGCCCTCTTGCACGATGACCACCGGCAGGCCAGTTTCGCGGATACGCTCGCCCAGT
>JARDZH010000601.1 GCA_029240955.1 Pseudomonas sp.
CCCGCGGCTGTGGGTGCTCGGGCCTTCGGTGGAGGGCTGCACGTTCTACAACCACTACGTGCCCACGCCGGACCCGGCTTGCCTGGCGCCGATGGAGGCGCGCATGGCGGCGCAATCGTGCCTGAACAGCCTGATCGGCTCGCTGAGCACCGCCGACTGCGCCTGACCTGGTCACTGCATCCACCCACACACTTTATTTCTTCAGGAAACCTTACTCATGTACGAGATCACTTTACTGACGGCACTCGCCGGCGCGTTCATCGTGTTGATCATCAGCCCAGGCCCGAATTTTCTGGTCATTACGCAGCTGTCCTACGGCCAGTCCCGACAGCAGGGGATTTGCGCAGGGCTGGGCGTGGCGTCCGGCAGCATCCTTTGGGCATTGCTCGCCGCGACCGGCCTTGGGCTGATATTCCAGCAACTACCGTGGCTGCAACCCGCGCTGCAACTACTGGGCGGCGCGTACCTGACGTGGCTCGGTACCAAGAGCCTGCGCAGCGCCGGCAGCCAGCCCAAGCCGCGTGACATCGGCGCGCTGGGCATCGGCAGCCTGAGCCGGGCCTATCGGTTCGGTCTGTTGACCAACATGACCAACCCCAAAGCGCTGGCGTTCTACACCAGCGTCTTCACCACCGCCACCACGCCGGGCATGCCGATGTGGGTGCGCACTGCGGGCGTATCGATCATCGCCATTCTGGCCATTTCCTGGTTCGTTTTGCTCGCCACGCTGTTTTCCATTCCCGCCGTCCAGCGCCGCTATCAGCGTATGAAGAAGGCCATCGACGTGATCACCGGCCTGTTCATGATCGCGTTCGGCCTGCGGCTGCTGATCGGTCTGCTGCCCGCTGGCCTGGTCGGCTGACTCGACATTTCTCAGGGAGACAAGCATGCACAGCAATGACTGGAATTACCCGACCTCGATCCGCGTTGGCCTGGGCCGTGCACGCGAGCTGGCCGAGGCCTGCCGCAGCGTGGGGATCAAACGACCTCTGCTGATCACCGACCGCCTGTTGGGCAAGAGCGCCATGGTCGCGCGCGCGCTGGAGGAGTGCCGCATCGGGCTCGGAGTCTGCGCGCTGTACGACGATGTCAAAGGTAACCCCACCGGCGACAACGTTGCGCAGGGTCTGGAGGCCTTCAAGGCGGGAGAACACGATGGGGTGATTGCGTTTGGCGGCGGTTCTGCGCTGGATGCGGCCAAGGCGGTGGCGTTGATGTCCGGCCAGACGCGCCCGCTGTGGGATTTCGAGGATATCGGCGACAACCACCTGCGCGTCGATCCGGCCGGCATCGCTCCGGTCATCGCCCTGCCGACCACGGCAGGCACTGGCTCGGAGGTCGGCCGTGCCTCGGTGATCACCGACGAACAGGCCCGGGTCAAGCGCACCATCCTCCACGCGCGGATGATGCCGCGCGTCGCCATTCTCGACGCCGAACTGACCCGGGGTTTGCCCGCTGCCTTGACCGCCGCAACCGGCGTCGATGCGTTGACCCACTGCATGGAAGCCTGGTGCTCGCCGGTTTACCACCCGATGGCGGAGGCGGTGGCGGTCAAGGGCATGCAACTGATCAAGCAATACCTGCCACGAGCGGTGATGGATGGCAACGACATGGAGGCGCGCCAGCAGATGCTGGTGGCCTCCAGTCTGGGCGCCGCAGCCTTTCAGCGCGGGCTGGGCGGCGTTCACGCCATCGCGCAGACGCTGGGTGCGCTCTACGACCTGCATCACGGCCTGCTCAATGCCGTCCTGCTGCCCTACGTGCTGCAGGCCAATCGACCCGCGTTGACCCGACATATGGACGATCTGGCCGTGTTTCTTCGTTTGCCACAAGCGGGATTCGACGGGGTCATGGCGTGGCTGCTGGACTTGCGCGCAGCCCTGGGCATCCCGCACACCCTGTCCGACCTTGGCGTGGACGAGCGGGACGCCGAGCTGGTCGGGCGCATGTCGTTCGCGGACGGCTGCTCGCACACCAATCCGGTTCGGCATGCGCCGGAGGCGTACGCGCGGATCTTCTGCAACGCCGTTCGGGGGCGCTTGGGCGATGCCTGAACTCGATGCTCGGGTGCTGCAGCGCGTGGCGCGGCACTGGCAGGCTTTCGTCGACCAGGGGCGGATCGTCGGCGGCGTGCTGCTGCTGGCGCAGGACGGCGAGGTGCGTTACGCCAGCGCTCGCGGCTGGGCTGACCGGGAGCGGGGCGTGCCCATGCAGCGCCAGACCCGCTTTCGCCTCGCCTCGTTGAGCAAGCTGCTGACCTCCATCACCGCACTGCGCCTGTGTGAAATGGGCGTACTGGCGCTCGATGCGCCGGTCACCTGCTGGTTGCGGGACTTTCGACCGCGCCTGGCGGACGGTCGCGAGCCGGTCATTGAATTGCGTCATCTGCTGTCTCATACCGCCGGGCTCAGCTACGGTTTCGAACAGCTGCCAGGCAACGGCTACGAGCGCGCTGGCGTTTCAGACGGACTGGATGTGACGCCAATCGGCCTGGAAGAAAACCTGCGCCGTTTGGCCGGGCTGCCGTTGCTGTTCGAGCCCGGCACGGCCTGGGGTTATTCCGTGGGCACCGATGTGATCGGCGCGGTGATCGAACAGGCCACGGGCGAGTCGTTGGGCGTGGCCGTAGCGCGGTGGGTGACCGGGCCGTCGGGGATGACGGATACGGGGTTCCCGCAGGCGGGTGACGTGAAGGCCGAACTGGCAGTCGCCTACAAAGACAGCGCCTTCGAGCC
>JARDZH010000602.1 GCA_029240955.1 Pseudomonas sp.
CCCTGAATCTTGATCGGCCAGTTGCAGCCAGTCCGGGTCGCACCCGAGGGTGTCGACGAAACATTGCCGGGCCAGCTGCGGCAGGTTGTTCTTGCTGCTGATATGGGCCAGCACCAGGTGCTGTAGATCCTGCCACCCCAGCTCGCTCACCAGGTTGGCGGCCTGATGGTTGTTCAGATGTCCGATATCACCGCCGACGCGCTGCTTGAGGAAGACCGGGTAATGGCCTCGCGCAAGCATGTCGCGGCAGTGATTGGACTCGACCATCAGCGCATCCAGGCCCTGATAACGGTCCAGTATTCTCGAGCAGTACGACCCAAGGTCGGTCAGCACGCCGAAGCGGCGATGTCCGTCGCTGAACACAAACTGCGTCGGTTCCAGGGCATCGTGGGAAACCGACACCACGTCGATGCGCAGGTCGCCCACTTCAAGCTGCTGCCCGCACGCCACGACGCCTGTGACGTCGACCGGCTTGCGCAGCCCGCGCAGGGTGCCGCTGCTCATGTAGACCGGCAGATTGTAGCGCCGAGACAGCAAACCCACGCCATGCACGTGGTCGGCATGCTCGTGGGTCACCAGAATAGCGCTCAACTGATCGGCGCCTACACCCAGTCGGGCGAGGCGCCGTTCGGTTTCCCGCAGGGAGAAACCGCAATCCACCAGTACGTACGTGTCGTTGCTCGCGATCAGCGTGCCGTTGCCACGGCTGCCGCTGCCAAGGACTGCGAAGCGCACTTAACCCAGGTTGTCCTGAATGACGCTCAACACACGGCGAGCAACGTCTGCCGGCGCGACGGTGTTGATGTTCTTCTCGACAGTGACCTGCACGCTGTCGCCCACTTTGCTCAAGCGGACCTGATAGCGTTCGGCGCGGGCTTCGACTTCTTCCTTGCTGACATCGCTGCCAAACAGACGGCTGAAGAAACCGGGCCGGTTTTCCGGCGTCTGTGCTTTTTCTGCCAGGTTGATGTAGTACAGACCCAGGCTGCGGTTGATGTCCTCTACACGCCAGTCGCCCTGATCGAGCGCACGCCCGACGCTGGACCATGCGCGATCGAGGTCCGCACCAACGTTCAGAATCGGGTTGCCGCTGCCGTCTTCGCTCAATGCCACCCGGCTCGGAGTGTCGTAATCGCGAGCTGCCAACAGCGAAACCGAACCGCCCTTCTCAACGTTACGGTCCATGCTGGCCAACAGGTCGTCGGTCAGTGCCGCGTCCAGGCCGATATTGGTGCTGCGCGCCGGGAAGTCGGTGTCTGCCGTGCTGCCCGCCGGGCGCTCGACGCTGACCACATACACTTCACTGGTGTTGCGCTGCACACCCGGCTCGATGCGGACCCGGACACGGGTTTCGGCGTCGGCTGCGGTGCCGCTGGCGGTGATGCGCTGGGAAACGGAGCTGGAGAGTTCGTCCAGACGCTGCCAGGTGGAGCTGAATTCGCCGGTCTGCGGACGCTCTTCAGCGATGCGGAAACCGTTGTCTTCGAAGTACTGATGCGCCACCGGCCAGACTTCGGCAGGCGGACGCTGAACCAGAATCCAGCGCGCGTCGCCGCTGCGCTGCAGGCTGAAATCGCTCGACTCGGAGGTCGACGAGGTCAGCGGCTGCGGACGAGGTACGACGTACTCGCCCTTGGCGGTGCTGTCGGCCACGTTACGCGGGATCGGCAGCAGCGGGTCAAGACGCTTGCTGCTGGAGATGTCGCCCGGCACCTGCATGGGTGGGGTCTGGGTCGCTTCCAGATAATCACTGCCGCGATCACGGAAGTAACCATCTTCACCCCAGAGCCAACCGCAACCGCTGGTGCTGGAGATAATCAAGGCAAGTGCGGAAAGTCCGGCCAATCGCTTCATTGCGTAGTGCTTCCTCAATTAAACCAATACGCCGGACTGGCGCAGGGCCTGTCGCAGCGGTTCGTGACAGGCTTCGCTGAGCCAGGTGAGCGGCAGACGAATTCCGTCCGGCATCATACCCATTTCATGCAGCGCCCACTTCACAGGGATAGGGTTGGATTCGATGAACAAGGTGTTGTTGAGCGGCATGAGCTTTTCATGGATCGCCCGGGCCGTTTCGGCGTCGCCACGGATGGCGGCGGCGCACAGCTCGCTGACAGCGCGCGGCGCCACGTTGGCGGTGACCGAAATATTGCCCTTGCCGCCCAGCAGCATCAGCTCGACTGCGGTTGCGTCGTCGCCGGAATACACCAGGAAGTCGCTGCTCACGCCGGCCAGGATGTCCTTGGCGCGCTGCATGTTGCCGGTCGCTTCCTTGATGCCGATGATGTTGTTGACGGTCGACAGACGAATCACGGTGTCGGCCAACATGTCGCAAGCAGTACGGCCCGGCACGTTGTAGAGGATCTGCGGGATGTCGACAGCCTGGGCGATATGGCTGAAATGCTGGAACAGGCCTTCCTGAGTCGGCTTGTTGTAGTACGGCGTGACCAGCAGACACGCGTCGGCACCGGCAGTTTTAGCGTTGACCGTCAGCTCGACCGCCTCGCGCGTGGAGTTGGCGCCAGTACCGGCGATGACCGGAATACGGCCCGCCACCTGATCGACCACGCGACGAATGACTTCGATGTGTTCGTTCACGTCCAGGGTCGCCGATTCGCCCGTCGTACCGACGGCGACGATGGCGTTGGTGCCCTCTTGCAAGTGGAAGTCCACCAGTTTGCTCAGGCTGTCCCAGTCCAGACGACCTTGTGCATCCATGGGTGTGACCAGTGCCACCA
>JARDZH010000603.1 GCA_029240955.1 Pseudomonas sp.
CACGCTGGACTCGATCACCACGGCGTTGGCCCGTGCCAAGGAACTCGCGCTGGCCGCGAACAACGGCACGATCACCGACAAGGATCGCCAGGCTTACGCTGCGGAACTGGGCCAGATTCAGCAACAAGTGCTCGGCTTGATGAACGCCAAGGATGCCAACGGTAACTACCTGTTCTCCGGTTCGAAAACCGACACTGCGCCGTATTCGCAGAATACCGACGGTACTTACACGTACAACGGCGACCAGACCACCATCAATCTGGGCATCGGTGATGGCTTGACGGTCGGAACCAACACCACGGGCTGGGATGCTTTTCAGCAGACCATCAATACCGCCCGCACCAGCGTCAAGATGACCGCTCCGGCGGTGGACGATGGTCGCGTCGTGCTGTCCAACGGCACGGTCGGTACCGAAGCTACATACAACGCCAAGTTCACCAGTGGTCAACCCTATACCGTCAGCTTCATCAGCAGCACGCAGATGCAAATCACCGACGCCTTGGGCAACGACGTGACTGCTGAAGCGAGCAAGAACGGTGTTATCAGCAATACCAGCGGCTCCAACCAGAGCTTCAGCTTCCGTGGCATCGACATGAAGCTGAACATCAACCTGAAAGAAGGCGACACCAACCCGGACGCAGTCATTGCCGGGCACAGCTTTCAGTTGGCGGTAAGCCCTGATACGTTCACCACCACGCGCAGCCCGGGAAATACCTCTACAGCGGTGATTACTGGATCGACGATCACCGATCAGGCAGCCTACACTGCGGCATTCCCGCAGGGCGGCGCGGTTCTCAAGTTCACCAGCGCCACCGATTTCGATCTGTACGCAGCACCGGTCACCGCCGACAGCAAACCGGTGTCTTCGGGCACCGTGGTCGGTGGCAACGCAACGGCCGCCGGTGTGACGTTTGCCTTGGGCAACACCCCGGCAACCGGTGATCAGTTCTCGATTCAGCCGAACAATCATCAGACGCAGAATATTCTCGACACACTGGGTCAGATGATTGGCGCACTGAACACGCCAATCGATGGCGATCCTGTAGCCAAGCAAAAACTGCAAGGTGCGATGGAAGCAGGTCTCGGCAATATCGACGCCGCTACCAACCAGATCGGCACGGCGGTCACTTCGATCGGTGCGCGCGGGCAGGCGCTGGATATGCAGAGCGTCACCAATGACAGCCTGAGCACGGCCAACACTACGACGCAGGGCTCGATCCGTGATTCGGATCCGGCTGAAGTCATGACCCGCCTGACCTTGCAGCAGACCATGTTGCAGGCTGCGCAACTGGCGTTCAGCAAAATCAGCCAGCTGGGTCTGTTCAACAAGATCTGATATCGACCGGGTGTGCGAGCACCCGGTACGTTGGCTCTTGAGTTTTTATTGTCTTTTTTTCGCGGTTTGAGGACTCGCTGTTCCGGTCGGGTTCGCGCCGCCTGCGAGTCCGCCGTGAATTCTCTCCCCCTTGTCAGCCTTGTCATTCCTGCCTTCAACCCGCGCTTCTTCGAGCGGGCGCTGCGCAGCGCTATCGGTCAGGGCTACGGCAATCTTGAAATCATCGTCTGCGATGACAGTCGTGGCGATGAAATCGAGGCGATTGTCGTCGCGCAGAGCGAGCAGAGCGGCGTTGCCGTGCGCTATGTGCGTAATCCGCGCACCTTGGGCATGGTCGGCAATCTGCGGGCCTGCCTGGATCAGGCGCAGGGCGAGTTCATCAAGTTTTTGTGTGACGACGATCAGTTATTCACCAGTTGCATCGAGCGCCAGGCCGACGTGCTGGCTCATCGCGACGAAGTCAATCTCGTGCTGGCTCAGCGTCTGTTCTGGGACGCCGATGACATGGTTCTGCCGTCTCGGCTGGAGAACACGCCGCTGTCGCCGATCAGTGGGCTGTTCAAGGGCGATGACCTGCTGGCGCTCTTCGAGTCGTTTCCAGCTAACATTCTTGGTGGGTTCAGTAATGCCCTGTTCCGCCGGGCTGACGTGGCCGAACTACTGCCAGCGTTGACACAGCCGGACCATTGTTTTGTCGCAAGCCTCGATTTTGCCCTGTTCGTTTGTCTGCTGCGGCGCGGCAATGCAATGGTCTCCAATCATGTCTTGAGCGTCGAACGCCTCTATCCCGATCGTCTCAGCGCTCAGCAAGCGATGAAGGACGCGCTTGAGGTCGAACGGCAATGGCTGTTGCAAATGCTCAAGGCTCGCAGCGGTGAGTCGGCGCCTGCGCCGGGATGGGTGCGTTATGTTCCCATGCCCAAGGCCGATGACTCACCGAGAGTCTGGGAGGAGTTGCCGCTGAGCCGAACGCTCGGCACCAAGCAAAGTGCACAGAAATGGCAAGTGGGTGGCGAAAGTCAGAGTTTTTCCGAGCTTTATGCGCAGTGGCTGGAGTGTCGCACGCTCAGTGACGTGCAGCGTCGGTTGCTGCCCGACACTTTGGCCGAGTGGCCTTCCACACCGCGTTTTGTGCCCATTGTAATTGATGAGCAAGGCAGCCCTGCGGCGCTGGAGCGAACCCTGGAAAGTCTCGCCGCGCAGATCTATGCGCCGGAACTGACACTGGCGCTGTCGAGCGATTGCGCTGAGCCGGTTCTGGATGAACGGGTGTTCCATCTGCCGTTGCAGGAAGATTATCTGCAACAGATCAATCAGTTGCTGCCGCAGCTCGAAGGCGCCGACTGGTTCTACTTGCTGCGCGCCGGTGATCGTCTGGTGGCCCCGGCCTTGCTGTCTACACCGATGAAGGCAGCATACGCGCAGGTGAGTCAGCGGAGCCGGCGTTCAAACCCGACTTCAACCTCGACCTGATGCGTACCTTTCCTTATGTCGGCCGCGCGCTGGCGTTTCGTCGCGACGCTTTTCTTGCACTGGGTGGTTTCGACTCAACGTTCACAGAGCTGGCGCCTCACGACATGCTCTGGCGCATGGTTGAAGATCAGGGCACTCAGGTGGTGGGCCATCTGGCCGAAATTGCCCTCGAGTCGTCATTCGACCTGAGCCAATGGTTGTCTTTGCCAGCCGTGACGCAAACCAACCCGCGATTGTTGTCGGCACATCTTGATCGCCTGGGGATCG
>JARDZH010000604.1 GCA_029240955.1 Pseudomonas sp.
GGAAATATCGGGCAGACCAATTATTCCGCCGCCAAGGCTGGCGTCGCTGCGGCAACCGTAACCTGGGCACGGGAGCTGGCGCGCTACGGGATCAGGGTCGCAGGCGTTGCACCAGGTTTCATCGAAACCGAGATGACCGGAGGCATGAAGCCTGAAGCACTGGAGAAAATGACCTCCGCCATTCCCCTGAAACGGATGGGCACGCCGCAGGAAATCGCTCACTCGGTGGCGTACATTCTGGAAAACGATTATTACAGCGGGAGGATTCTGGAACTGGATGGCGCGATGCGGCTGTAGGACCGCGCGCGGAAGCGAATGGGCAGAACGCGAGAAAGCGTTCTGCCCGTCGAAGGATTACCAGGTTACGCCAAAGCCTGCCGTGTACCGGGTCTTGTCCACGTTGCCATTGCTGGCACCGCTGATGATGTCCTTCTCTGCCTTGACGTTGAGCGACGCCCAGTCGGTGACCTTGTAGCGCAGACCGGCTTCGACATCGAGCGCGTAGTCCGCGACTCCACTGAGTGGCTTGCCCAGTTCGCCGTTGGTGAAGAACTCGAACTTCTTGCCCACCAGATAGCGGTTGTAATCCCAGGTGCCGGCCACGGCGTAGAAGTTTTCCTTCTCGCCATTGCTGAACTGGTAATCCGTGCGGTTCAACAGCGCGCCGACCTTGAATGCGCCCAGTTCGTCATCCCAGAACTGATAGCCGGGACCGGTACCCACGGTGCGCTGACGGGAAAGGTCTTCGATCTTGTCGCGCTTGTAATTGATGCGTCCGGCCCAGAAGAATTTCTCGGTGATGAAGCGATCCAGCGAGTACTCTGCGCTCCAGTTGTCGGTGCCGACCACTTCGTCCGTGCTCTCGCGGTTGTATTCGCCCTTGGCGTTATGACGCCACTGGCCGTGACGGGCCGAGGTGTTGAACGCGATGTTGTAATCGTCGGTATCGTTTTCCGCCTGCTGGAAGTCCAGCGCAACGTCGACGTTACCTTTCCAGACCAGATCGGTGATGACCGGCTTGGGCTTGATGATCTGATCGATGCTGGCGAGCTCGACGGTCTGAGGCGCGTCGCCGTTGGCCAGAACGACCTTGCCGTCATCGGCAGCCTTGATCGACTTGGTCACCACGCCTTCGGCCTGCCCTTGCTTGACCAGCAATGGCTGATCGCTTTCCAGCGTCTTGACCTGCTTCCAGTCCAGCGGGATCGCTCCGCCGTAGTCGGTCTGCAGCAACAGCTTGCCGCCGTCGAAGACCTTGATGACGCCGGTCAGACGGTCACCGTTCTTCAACCAGACGGTGTCAGCGAACAATGGCGTGGAAGCAGTGGTTATTGCGAGGCACAACAAAGTTCTGGACAACATAAGCGAAGACTAGGCTCTGGTAGCGGGAATTGGGCATGATGGGCCGGCCCGAGAATTCGGTGGCCGCCGGGCACGAACATGACTGACCGTCGGAAATTTCCGTAGTTCCCGTAGACAAGAATCAAGATCATTCTGAACAGGAATCCTGGCGTGAAACACTCTGTGGCCGACGTCGACACTCTGAGCGGGCAGTCAGTCGCCGAGGCCCGGCGGGCGGCGCTCTATCTCACGCTTGCGCAGGTGCCGGAAGGCAAAGTCGTCAGCTATGGCCAACTTGCCGAACTGGCCGGTCTCGGACGAGCGGCACGTTGGGTGGGCCGCACTTTGAGCCAGTTGCCAGAGGGGTCCGCGCTGCCCTGGCATCGCGTTCTGGGCGCAAATGGACGCATCAGTCTGCCGGTCGGCAGCGCCTCAGGTGACGAACAGCGCGCCCGCTTGCGCGCCGAAGGCCTTACCATCCTGAACAATCGGGTGAATATGCAGCGCCATGGCTGGCGTCCTACGTAGCCCAGCGGTTAGAGTGCGCCCTTTGTTTTCGCAACCTCAGGCAGATTCCAGCCCATGCCCCGTAAAACCTGGCGCGCCGCGCTCGCCGCCTATGCCAGCCCTTCGACACTTGTGTTGCTTCTGCTCGGTTTCGCTGCCGGCCTGCCTTACATGTTGGTCTTCTCCACTCTGTCGGTCTGGCTGCGCGAGGCAGGCGTTGCTCGTGAAACCATCGGTTATGCGAGCCTGATCGGGCTGGCTTATGCCTTCAAATGGGTCTGGTCACCGCTTCTGGACCAATGGCGTCTGCCGGTGCTGGGTCGCCTCGGCCGGCGGCGTTCGTGGCTGGTGCTGGCCCAGTCACTGGTGATTCTGGGCCTGATCGGCATGGGCTTCTGCGACCCGCAACAGCATCTTTCATGGCTGATCGCGATTGCGGTGGTCGTGGCCTTCGCCTCCGCGACGCAGGACATTGCCGTCGACGCCTACCGCCTGGAAATCGCCGACGACACGCAGCAGGCGGCGCTGGCTGCCAGTTACATGTCCGGCTATCGCGTGGCGGCGCTCCTGGCGACGGCCGGCGCGCTGTACTTTGCCGAAGGGTTCGGCTCGACCGGCTTTGCCTACAAGCACGCGGCATGGACCGGCACTTACGTGCTGTTCGGCCTGCTGATGGTTCCCGCGCTGATCACGACCTTCATCATGCGTGAACCTCCTGTACCTCTGCGCACTCAGTTGTCCGCCGCGCGCTACGGGTTTACCCATCAGCTGGCTTCAGTGTTCGTGCTGATCACGCTGCTGGTTTCGGTACCGGCCATGTTCACCCAGTTCTACAACACCGACTTCGCCAGCGTGCTGTTCCACGGTGCCAGCTGGCTGGAC
>JARDZH010000605.1 GCA_029240955.1 Pseudomonas sp.
ATTCCTGACCGGAAACCCGGCAGTTTCAGCGGCGGCGAGTCTAGAACTGGCGATCTGGACGACGGACTGCCGGGCGCTGGCACCTCGCACTCGGGCGGGCCAAGAGGAGGCATGTGATGACCACCCCCTCCAATTCCCCGCCTGACGGGTCGCCCGAAAGCGACACCTCGGTGCTGGGCTTGATCCGTCAACTGGCGCACGAGGTGCCTTCACTGCTGACCAAGGAAGTCGCACTGGCCAAGGCGGAAGTGCGGGAGTCGGTGCAGACCGTCAAGCAGGGCGTGCTGTCGGTCGGCGGCGGCGCGATCGTCATGCTTGGCGGATTCATCATGGTGCTGCTGGCGGGTGTGTACGTGCTGTCCTATGTGCTGGCGCCCTGGCTGGCGGCTCTCATCGTCGGCATCGCGGCCATTGTCATTGGCTTTTTCATGGTCCAGGCGGGCAAGAAGAAGTTCGAGTCCTCAAGCCTGACGCCCGAGCGTACCGCCGGTGCGCTGCACAAAGACAAGGAAGCGATCCGGAGGAAAGTCTCATGAGCATCGACAGCAGCTTCGATACGGCCGAGCATTTCGAAGAGGAATCCGAGCAGCGGTCGGAAACGTATGAGCGGGAAATCGACGAGCAACGCCCCGCAGCTGGCAACCTGACGCAGTCGGCGATGGGTGGCTTATTGCGTCAGGAGCCCTGGGTACTGGCGGTTGTCGGCATCGCAGTAGGCGCGGCACTCGGCGCCGCCTTCCCTGCCACTGCGCCGGAGAAGAGAGTGCTTGGGCGCGCACGAGAGAAAGTGGCGACGAAGCTTGGCGAAATTTCAGGCAAGGCGCAGACGCAGGACCTTGGCTGAGTCCGTTTCTGCCTGACCGTAGAAAAGCGAACGGCCCTGTTCAAGGGCCGTTTGCAGTATGTCTCAGTGGGGAGTCTCTAAACGCTGGACGATCTTGTCCTTTACCAGCAGGCGTTTTTCCTTGAGCTTCTTGAGCGCGTCATCGCCCACCCCTCCGGCCAGCCCCTTTTCTGCGTCGAGCACGAGAAGGTCCGCTTCGTCGTAATCATTGAGCAGCTGATGCAGCCTCGCGTCGCTTTTGCTGCGCTCGGCCACCTCGTCCTTGGTCAACTTCAAATCCGCGAACAAATCGTGTTTGACTGGCATGACTCGCATCTCCTGTATGACTGCTCGATACATAAGGTTGGCGGGGCGGGATCGGCCCGCCTACTGCTCGCGCCGGCGGCGCGCTTCAAACGTTCTGAGGTGTACGCAGGCAATGTCCAGCATCGACGGCTGCGCAGGCGCAACGCCCAGTGCTGCACGCCTGGTCGCAAGATCACCCAGAATGTGTTCGACCTCTGTGCCCATGCCCCGTTCGATGTCTCGCAGCATGGAGGCCGTCAGCCTGGAGCCGGGCTGGGTCAGTATTTTCAGATACCGCTGGCGCGTCTGCTCGCTGGGCGGGAAGCCGGCCGCTGTGGCGATCTGCACGCACTCGGCCAACAGGCTGTTGATCAGCCATTCGCCGCCGGCGTCCAGTACGTCGCCGATCGCGCCTCGCATCGAGCCTGTGATCCCGGCGCCCGTGGCGATGAAGCACCATTTGTCCCACATGTCCTGAAGTATGTGCTGACTGAGATTGGCTTCGAACCCTGCATCCGCCAGCGCTTCGGCAACCCGCAGAATGCGTGGGGTCAGGCCGCCGCTCAGTTCGCCGAACGACAGCTGGTTCGACTCATTGAGGTGCAGGATGGCCCCGGTCGAATCCCGATCGAGGGAAATCATGCACTGTCCGCCCAGCACTGTCTGCGCCCCGAATCGCTCGGCCAGACGGTCCAGATGGGCCATGCCGTTGAGCAGCGGCAGGATCGAGGTCTGAGGCCCGACCGCTGGGGCGAAGGAATCCATGGCCGCGTCCAGATCGTAAGCCTTGCAGCTGAGCAGGATAAGGTCGTACGTCTCGTCCAGCTGATGTCCCAGCAGCAACGGCGGCGACGGGTACTGGAAATTGCCCATCGGGCTTCGTACAACCAGTCCGTCACGCTCCAGCTCTTCTGCCCTGCCCGGCCGGACCAGAAAGGTGACGGCCCGCCCGGCCTCGAGTAATCGACCGCCAAAATAGCCACCGGTCGCCCCGGCCCCCACAATCAGGATGCGCATGGTCGATCTCCTGTCCAAACGGGTCATCAGGCGAGCGTAGAGTAAGTTTCGCTCGCTCTCAATGAACAGTGTGCCACCGCGCATCGTCTGCTGTTCAGGCCGAGTATCGGGTTTCAGCCTGAAGCGCAGCCGCAGGAACCATGTGCAGGGTTGCCAGATTGCACGTGCGGGCACTGAGGCGGGCGAGCACCGCGTCGATCACCATACGGCTGGCGTCATGGTGGAACTGCCAGACGCCGTAGATGCGGCCGTCGAACGAAGGCTCGCTGCCCAGCAGCGGATCGACGCCCAGACCTGCGCCCAGGCCGAACAGATGCAGCCCGTGCAGGCGACGACCGTTCTTGTCCACCGGGCAGCCCGACGCGTCCGAGTCCAGCCCGCCTTTGGCTTCACGCAACACGATGGTGCTGCCGTCGGCGCGGCGCAGAACCGGCAAGCGAGGCTGGTAACCGCTGCAATGGATCACCACGCTGGACTCGGCCAGCGCCGCCCGTGCCAGTTCGAAATCTCCGGGCTTGCCGCCATCCGTGCGCAGCAATTGGACCCGCACACCGGTCTTGCCCACACGCCCGCTGCGCAGCGCT
>JARDZH010000606.1 GCA_029240955.1 Pseudomonas sp.
GAATGCGCCGATCGTGAGCAGACCATGCTGTTCTCGGCCACAACTGACGGTGCTGGCCTGCGCGAAATGATCCGCAAGGTGCTCAAGGATCCTCAGCATCTGCAGCTCAACAACGTCAGCGAGCTGGCGTCGGGCACGCGCCATCAGATCGTGACCGCCGACCACAATGTTCACAAAGAGCAAGTTCTGAACTGGTTGCTGGCCAACGAGACCTACCAGAAGGCGATCATTTTCACCAACACCAAGGCAATGGCTGACCGGTTGTACGGCCGTCTGGTGGCTCAGGAATATAAAGCGTTCGTGCTGCACGGCGACAAGGATCAGAAGGATCGCAAGGCGGCCATCGATCGGTTGAAGCAGGGTGGCGCCAAGGTGATGGTCGCGACCGACGTTGCGGCTCGCGGTCTGGACGTTGAAGGTCTGGATCTGGTGATCAACTTCGACATGCCGCGCAGTGGCGATGACTATGTGCACCGCGTGGGCCGTACCGGCCGTGCGGGCAGTGAAGGTCTGGCGGTTTCGTTGATCTGCCACGGCGACTGGAACCTGATGTCCAGCATCGAGCGTTATCTGAAGCAGAGCTTCGAGCGTCGTGTCATCAAGGAAGTGAAAGGCACGTACGGCGGGCCGAAGAAGGTCAAGGCGTCGGGCAAGGCTGCCGGCGTGAAGAAGAAAAAGACCGATGCCAAGGGCGACAAGAAAAAAGTCGCCGCCAAAGGGCCGACCAAGCGCAAGACGGTCAACCGGCCGAAGTCTGATTCGCTGGTGAGCAAAGACGGCATGGCCCCTCTGAAAAAACGCAGCACCCCAGCGCCTGCGGCTGAGTAAGCCGGCGGTTGGCTGACAGACCGTGTAGCGCCCGTCGCGAGCTGGCGTTCCCTCCCACACAGTCAGCGCATGTTCTTGTAGAAGGGAGCGAAGCTCGCGACGGGGTTGGCGCGGTATGGCTTAGGATCCGCGTTGTCAGGGTTTGCTGCCGCGTTGCGGCAGATCGCGGCCAAGGCCACTCCTACAAATTTGCGTAACGCGGGTTATGTGGGAGGGAGCGAAGCTCGCGACGGGGTTGACGCGGTATGGCTGGTGGTCCGCGTGGTCAGGGTTTGCTGCCGCGTTGCGGCAGATCGCGGGCGAGCGCGCTCATACGGTGTTCGGCGGTGGTCGCAGACGAGCGGGCGGCGCGGGTCTGTAGGAGCCAGCTTGCTGGCGAGACGTCGGTGCAGGCCAACACACGTTGGAACGCTGCTCCATCACCCATCCGCCTTCTGCGCGGCCTCGTCCAGTTCCTGATTCAGCCGCAAGCAAAGTGCATGGCGCGCACCCACCGCCATCGACACCTGCGCGATGCTCAGTCGCCAGGCCCACTCGCCGCCAGAATCCTCTCCGCAGCCCGCTCACCAATCACGACGCAAGGCGCCATCGTGTTCCCGACGGTAATGCGCGGCATGATCGACGCGTCTGCAACCCGTAGCCGCTCGACGCCATAGACCCTGAGGTCGTTGTCGACCACCGATGCAGCGTCCCGGCCCATTTTCGCCGTGCCGCACTGATGCCAGTAGGTCACTGCCGAGTTGCGGATAAATTGCTCCATCGCGCGGCGATCACGTTGTCGTGGGACGACCTCGCGCTTTACCAGCCCTGCAAAAGCACTGTTGTTGCCCAGTTCACGGCACAACTCGATCGAGGCGAACGCGGCGGCCATGTCTTCGGGGGCGCTGAGCGAGTTTGGCTGGATCAGCATGTTGTCGAGCGGGCCTGTGCCGGACAGGCGCAGGCGTCCGCGGCTGACGGGTTGGGCCAGGCCTGCAAACATCGTCCAGCCATGCTGCGGCGGTTGAGCATTGACTTCGGGCGGCGAGGGCACCGGGAAATCGAGCTGACACTGCAACAGGTCGGGCGCGTCCAGACGCGGATCGCTTTTCCAGTAGAGCGTGGCTTCGCATCCGCCGCTGCCTGATGGTTGGGGCTGCTGATATTCCCAGGTGCAGCCGAACGCTATATGGTCCTGATGATTCCGGCCCACGCCGGGCAGATGGCTGATGAGCGGGATGCCGTGAGCCTGCAATTCGTCCTGCGGCCCGACGCCGGATTGCATCAGCACTTTAGGCGTGTTCACCGCGCCTAACGACAGAATGACTTCGCTTCCCGCGTAGAAGCAGTGCCGCTCGCCCTGAATGACAACCTCTACACCGGGCGCTCGGGTGCCTGTGAACAGCACCCGCGCCACCAGTGCGCCGGTCAGGACCGTCAGATTCTCGTGGTGCAGGCGAGGGGTGATGTAGGAGTCGTACACAGACTCGCGTTTGCCCTGACGGATTCGAAGGTCGGTGATCGCGACGCCGCCCGGGCCTTCCATCATCTCGCCGTTGGGGCTGTCGAACACTGGGATGCCCAGTCTGCCGGCCGCTTCCAGGGTTGCCAGGGCGAGCAGTTGCGGCATGGCCGGCTGGGCGACGTACACCGGCCCGCCTGATCCGCGCCGCCTGAGGTCGGGACTGCCTTGCCAGTGTTCGATCCGGCGGTAGTAGCCGAGCACCGATTCGTAGCCCCAGGCGGTATCGCCGGATTCCGCCGCGAAATGGTCCCAGTCTGATCGGTGGCCGCGTGCCCAGACCATTACGTTGATGGCCGACCCGCCGCCGAGTCCTTTGCCCATGTTCAACGCCAGTCGACGGTTATTCAGTTGCGGGTTGGGTTGCGCTTCGAACGCCCAGTCACGCGCCGAACCGAG
>JARDZH010000607.1 GCA_029240955.1 Pseudomonas sp.
GTCAACGTCGGGCTGTATCAGGAGCGTCTGGCCGAATTGCAGGCGCAGCATGACCGAGGCGTATTGAGCGCCGCGCAGATGGAAAGCGGTCGCGCCGAAGCGGGCCGTGAACTGCTGGCCGACACCGACGGCGCAGGTTCGGTGCAGAAAACCGAGCTGGGCAAACCACTGCCGCTGCTGGCGGCGGTGCTCGTTCCATTGATCGGCCTGGGGCTGTATCTGCATCTGGGCTCCAGCGACAAGGTCGAACTGACCCGCGAGTTTGCCCAGCCGCCGACCTCGCTGGCCGACGTGACTGGCCGGCTTGAGCGCACCGTCAAGGCTCAGCCGGATTCGGCGGAAAGCTGGTATTTCCTGGCGCGCAGCTACATGGCGCAAGAGCGGCCAGCGGATGCGGCGCGCAGCTTCGAACGTGCGGTGGCGCTGGCCGGCCGCCAGCCGGGACTGCTCGGGCAGTGGGCGCAATCGCTGTACTTTGCCGGTAACAAGTCCTTCACGCCTCAGGTGCAGGCGCTGACCGACGAAGCACTCAAGGCCGACCCGAATGAAGTCACCAGCCTGGGCCTGCTCGGCATAGCGGCATTCGAGGGCGAGCGTTATCAGGCCGCCGTCGATTACTGGACGCGGCTGCTCGCGGCATTGCCTGCCAAGGATCAGTCGCGCTCGGCACTGGACGGCGGCATCGCGCGTGCTCGGGAAAAGCTGGGTGCCAGCGGTGGCGCAGCCCCGAAAGCGGCCGAGCAGGCGCGCATTCGCCTGCGTGTCGAACTGGCGGACTCGCTCAAGGGCCAGGTGCAGCCAGGCGACAGCGTGTTCATCTTCGCCCGCGCCGTCGACGGCCCGCCTGCGCCGCTGGCGGTCAAGCGGGTGACGATTGCCGATCTGCCCATTGAGGTCGAACTGGGGGATGCGGACGCAATGATGCCGCAACTGAAACTGTCCAACTTCGCGCAAGTCCAACTGATTGCGCGCGTATCCCGCGCGGGGCAGCCGACCACCGGTGAGTGGATCGGCCGCAGTCAGCCGCTGGCCAGTAGCGTGACCGCACGCCAGGCGCTGATCATCGACAGTCCAGACAAATAGAGAACCTGCTTATGTACCGCACCGCTCGCGTCACCTTGTTGGGAATGGTCCTTGGCCTGAGTGCCTGTGCGGTGCAGCCTCCGGATTCAGGGCGCGAAGGGCCGCGCAGTCAGGAGCCGATCCAGTCGCTGCCCGGCACCCAGCAACCGCGCCCGGGCGCTGCCCCGAAAAAACCTGCGCCAGCCCCCAGCAAAGCACCGTCGAGCGGCCCGAAAACCTCGGCCAGCTTCGCGCCTCCGCCGGGCGGTGGAAGTCATTGGGACGCGCGCATGGGCGTGTACGTGATGGACGACCAGCCCAACACCTTCTACCGCCAGCGCACTTATTACAAATGGGACAACGGCTGGAGCTGGGCCACCAGCCTCGACGGCCCGTGGGAAGCGACCGATTCGAGCGGCGTGCCGGCAGGGCTGGGGCGTAAGTTCGGTCAGTGATCGGGTGAACAGCTAGACGCGGAATCGGTAGGAGCTGCTTTAGCTGCGAGAGGCCGGGTCAGAAGAAGCATTTGCATCGCGAGAGCCAACGCCTCGTCGGATTGCCGCCTACAGCAGGCCGGCTCCTACAAACAACGGCGACCTGAAGGTCGCCGTTTTATGTGTTGCGGGGCGCTGTTACTTCGCCGGATAAATCTGGTCGAACACGCCACCGTCGACAAAGTGGGTCTTCTGCACGGTGCGCCAGTCGCCGAAGGTCTTTTCCACCGAGAGGAAATCGACTTTCGGGAAGCGGTCCTTGAACTTGGCCAGCACCGCCGGATCACGCGGACGCAGGTAGTTGTTGGCCGCGATTTCCTGGCCTTCCGGCGACCACAGGTATTTCAGATAACCCTCGGCCAGCGCGCGGGACTGCTTCTTGTCGACCACCTTGTCCACCACGCTTACCGGCGGCTCGGCCTCGGCGGATACGGTCGGGTAGACCACTTCGAACTGGTCACGACCGAACTCGCGAGCGATCATCTCCGCTTCGTTCTCGAAGGTCACCAGCACGTCGCCGATCTGGTTGGTCATGAACGTCGTGGTTGCGCCACGGCCGCCCGTGTCCAGCACCGGCACGTGGGCAAACAGCGAGCCGACGAACTTGCGCGCTGCGGCTTCGTCGCCACCGTTCTTGAGCGTGTAGCCCCACGCGGACAGGTAGGTGTAGCGGCCGTTACCCGAGGTTTTCGGGTTGGGCACGATCACTTCCACGCCATCCTTGATCAGATCGGGCCAGTCTTTCAGCGCCTTCGGGTTGCCCTTGCGCACGATAAACACAGTGGCGGATGTAAACGGCGCGCTGTTGTTCGGCAGGCGGCTGACCCAGTCCTTGGGCACCAGCTCGCCGTTGTCGGCCAGCGCGTTGATGTCGGTCGCCATGTTCATGGTGATCACGTCAGCCGGCAGACCGTCGATGACCGAACGCGCTTGCTTGCTCGAACCGCCGAACGACATCTGCACCGTGACGTCTTCTTTATGCTCGGCTTTCCAGTGCTTCTGGAACGCGGCGTTGTAGTCCTTGTAGAAATCGCGCATCACGTCGTAGGAAACGTTGAGCAGAGGCGGAGCAGCCTGAGCGGCGCCGGCAAAAGCCAGGCCTGCGGCCAGTAACGAGGCGGCGAAAAGTTTGTTCACTGCGAGATCCTTGTGATGGCGAGACAATCGAA
>JARDZH010000608.1 GCA_029240955.1 Pseudomonas sp.
AGCGGCATCGGTCGCCAGAACATTGCTCTGGAGCAGGCGTTTCGCGCGCACCCCGATGTGCAACTGCAGTTGTTTGGCGTGGCACCGGAGGGCCATCCGATACGGCGTCACGTCCACGTCCCGAAATGGTCGACGCCCTTGGACGCGGTGCACCGCTTGCCGGAGCGGCTGCGGTTCGAAGGCCTGTTTCTACCGCGAGCACTACGCGATGCGGAAATCGACATCTACATGGCCAACATCAACATGGGCTTGCCGCTGGGTCGCAAACCGGCTGGGCTGCGCTATGTGCTGCAGCTGCATGACCTGTTTCAGCTGACCCAACTCAACCATCACGGCTCGCGCCTCAAGGCGCGCGTCTATGGCGTCACCGATCGCCTGTCGATCATCTGGTCCCTGCGCGTCGCCGACCGCATCTGGACGCCGTCGCAGTTCACGGCCGACGAAGCGGTGCGGCTGTTTCCCTGGGTGAAAGACAAGGTGCGCGTGGTGCCACTGCTGATCGACGGCTTCAAAGAGGAGCCAGCGAACATCGACGAGCTGCGATTGCCGTCCGGCTACTGGCTGTGCGTCGGCACTCGCGAGCCGCGCAAGAACATTCCCTGGTTCGTCGACGCCTGGCAGAAGGCGCGCATGCAATTCGGCAACATCCCCGATCTGGTGCTGGTCGGTGGTGACGATTGCCTGAACGCGGCGCAGCGGCAGTTGCCGGGCCTGCACGTACTGCGCGGCCTGAGCGATGCGCAGCTGCACGCGGTCTACCGTAACGCCAGCCGTTTGTGGCAGCCCTCGCGCGGCGAAGGCTTCGGGATGCCGGTCATCGAAGCGTTGAGTGTCGGCACGCCGGTGGCCGTGGCAACGGGTTCTTCGCTGGATGAAATCTCGCCGCCTGACAGCCCGCGCTTTTCACCCACCGACAGTCCAGCCCTGACCCAGCTGATGGGCGCGCTTGCCGAGGCACCGCGCGAAGATCCGCAACCGTTCAAAGCCTGGACGCTGCGCTACGAAGCCGATGCCTATCGCCAGCGGGTGAACGCTGCGCTCGAGGAGTTGCGCTGATGCCGATTGCAATGCCCGTGGGGCTGCTGTTCAGCCTGTTGTTCGGGGTGCTGGTCTGGCTGCTGCCGGTTTCCAAAGTGCTGCTGGCGCTGGCGGGTGTGGCGGCCATCGTGACAGTGATCCGCCGTCCGGAACGCGGCCTGCTGCTGTTCTGCTTTATCGCGACCTTCATGCCCTACTCCACGGTTCAGATCGGCATCCGCACCACGGTGTCGGAAGCGCTGATCATGCTGACCTGGGGCAGCTACCTGCTGCAGTCGATCTTCTCCGAGCAGGCGCCGGTGCCAAGAATGCTGCGCCCAGAGCGCTGGCTGGTGGCGCTCATGTTGTTTAGCGCCTTCCCGTTCCTGGTGGGTCAGGTGTCGATCCCGCTGGAAGGCAATGGGCCGATCAATTGGGTGCGCTGGCTGTTCAATCTGTCTGTGCTGTTTCTGGTGCCGCGTCTGCTGACCGATCTCAAAACCCTCGATCAACTGATCCTGGCCGTGCTGGGCGGTACGTTGTTGCTTCTGCTGCTGTCGATCCCGGTCTACATGATCAACCACACCGCCACCGCGATCACGCCGATCCTTGCCAAGCTCGGTTACGGCGGCATCGACGTGCTGGGCGAAAGCCTGCAATCGTTGTCCAGCCGCATGGGTTCGCCCTGGCTGCATCCGAATGTCGCTGGCGGCGCGCTGGCGATGATCCTGCCGGTCGCGTTCTGCTACGGCATGACCCGCAGCGGCGGCGCTCGCTCGCTGGGCCTGATGGTTGCGGCGCTCGGGGCGGTCGGGCTGCTGCTGACCGGCTCGCGTGGAGCGCTGTTGAGTCTGGTGGCGGTTATGCTCTGGATGGCGCGGCATCGCATTCCGCACCTGGGTCGCCTGCTGATGGGCGGCGCGGTGGCCGGCGTCGGCCTGTTGATGTTCTATCCGCCCTTGCAGGACCGGTTGATGGGGCTGTTCTCGAACGACGACACCAGCACCGCGATCCGTTTTCTGGAGTACAGCCACTTTCCCGACGCCATGGCGACCTTCCCGTTCGGCATCGGCTTCAAGGTCGACCCGCCAGTGCAGGGCTACACCGAGTTCGGCATTTCCAACCTGTGGCTCAACTTCATCTACAAGATGGGCGTGCCCGGCATGGTGCTGTTCATCGGTGCGACCTGGAGCTGGTGGAAATACGTGCGGCCGGTTTCCGGTTCGGTCGTGCTGACCCGCGACAACGCAATCGGCCTGGGCTGCATGATCGGCGTGATGGCCGCGCTGTTCAGCGGCCTGTTCGACCACTATTTCAGCTTTACCAATGTGCTGGTCGCTCTGTTCTGGCTGTTCGCGGGCATCAGCCTGCATGAAACCCGCCGCGTGCGCGCTGCGGCGGCCAGTCAGTTCACGCCTCCAGTCGTCACGACCGCTCAGAGTATTCCGTCATGAAACACCGCATGATGCATTCGCACGACCTGCGCGAAGCGCTGCCCGATTACG
Source organism: Pseudomonas sp. (assembly GCA_029240955.1). Next base: position 2,523 of record JARDZH010000608.1, read on the forward strand.
CGATCAAGATGGGCGTTCCGCTCGACGAGCTGCAGGCCGCCTACGAGTGGATGCTGCAGAACGACGTGTGCTTCGAAGCCCGGATCAAAGAGCGCACGTTGTCGTTCATTTCCTACCTGAATATCGAACCCAGAATCGAACACCCGCTGGCACGCCGCTTCTACCGGCTGCTTGCGAGCGAAACCCAAGGCGCC
>JARDZH010000609.1 GCA_029240955.1 Pseudomonas sp.
GATCTGGCCCGCAACGAGCTCAACAGCTACAAGCAGCTGCCGATCAACATGTACCAGATCCAGACCAAATTCCGTGACGAGATCCGTCCGCGCTTCGGCCTGATGCGCGGCCGCGAGTTCGTCATGAAAGATGCGTACTCCTTCCACGCCGACCATGCCTCGTTGCAGGAAACCTACGACCGCATGCATCAGGCGTACAGCAACATCTTTACCCGCCTGGGCCTGAACTTCCGCCCGGTAGAGGCTGATAACGGTTCGATCGGCGGCGCGGGCTCGCACGAGTTCCACGTGCTGGCCGAGTCCGGCGAAGACGATATCGTGTTCAGCGATGCGTCCGATTACGCCGCCAACATCGAGAAAGCCGAAGCCGTACCACGCGAAACGTCGCGCCCGGCCCCGACTGAAGAGCTGCGTCTGGTCGACACACCGAATGCCAAGACCATTGCGCAGCTGGTCGAAGGCTACAACCTGCCGATCGAAAAGACCGTCAAGACGCTGATCGTTCACGCGGCCGAAGAAGGCAAACTGATCGCGCTGATCGTCCGTGGCGACCACGAGCTCAACGAAATCAAGGCCTCCAAGCTGGAGCAGGTTGCCAGCCCGCTGGTGATGGCTTCCGATGCGGAACTGCGTGACGCCATCGGCGCAGGCGCAGGTTCGCTCGGCCCGATCAATCTGCCGCTGCCTTGCATCATCGACCGCTCGGTTGCGCTGATGAGCGATTTCAGCGTCGGTGCGAACATCGATGACAAACACTACTTCGGCGTCAACTGGGAGCGCGACCTGCCGGTTCCGACCGTTGCCGACCTGCGTAACGTGGTCGCCGGCGATCCTAGCCCGGACGGCAAGGGCACGCTGGAAATCAAGCGCGGCATCGAAGTTGGCCACATCTTCCAACTGGGCACCAAGTACAGCGAAGCGATGAAGTGCCAGGTACTGGGCGAGAACGGCAAGCCGGTCAATCTGTCCATGGGCTGCTACGGTATCGGCGTTTCCCGCGTGGTGGCCGCTGCCATCGAGCAGAACAGCGACGAGAACGGCATCATCTGGAACGACACCCTCGCGCCTTTCCATATCGCGCTGGTGCCACTGCGTTACGAAACCGACGCCGTTCGTGAAGCCACCGATAATCTGTATGCCGAGCTGACCGCCGCAGGTTTCGAAGTGCTGCTGGATGATCGCGACAAGAAAACCAGCCCGGGCATCAAGTTTGCCGACATGGAGCTGATCGGCATCCCGCACCGCATCGTGGTCAGTGACCGCGGTCTGGCCGAAGGCAATCTCGAGTACAAAAGTCGAACCGAGTCGCAGCCGCAAGCCATTGCAGTTGCCGACGTGCTGTCGTTCATCAAGGGCCGCGTGAAGCGCTGAGCCATTGTGCGCCCCTGCCCGGGGCGCACTGCTCTTCCCGCCCTATCCGCCTCAAGAGATCCCATGTTCAAACCAAGCACCTTAACCCTCGGCAGCGTCGCCCTGTGCGGCGCTTTCATGGTCAGCGGTTGTGCCAATCATTTGCCTCAGCGCAGCGAGCATGAGGAACGCATCGAACGAAAGCTGCTTGAGCACAAGTTGCAGGTCGATCTCGGTGAGCCCAAGACACTGGAGCTGCCGCAGCGTCGCGTGCGGATCCACGAGTACAAGTCCTTCGAGGTCACCGACTTCGAAGTGACGCGTCACTATGACCGTTACACCCCGTACCAGCCATGGCGCGAAGTCTATGAAATTCCGCTGGGCGCGGTCGCGGTGGTCGCCGGCATCGGCGCCAACGTGGTTAACGTCCTGGCGCTCGGAACGCTGCCGGAAAGTGTCACTCATGACTGGATCAGCTACGGAGTTGCCGGGCTCAATCCGTTCATGAACGCCCCGTCCAACGGCCGCGCCCAGCAGAATCTGGCGGGTATTGATGAAGTACAGAGCGACAAGCGCATCGAGAACTCGACCCTGCCCTGGAGCGAGCGTCCCGTAATGGTCAAGGCAGGCGACGAGACCCACGAGTTGAGCACTGACCGCAACGGCGTGCTGCGTGTGAATCTGCTCGACAGTCCTTTTGCCGAACAGGACCTGAGCCGTGTGACGCGTCTCTATTTCAATGTCGAAGATGAACAGGACAGTGCACGGGCCGATGCGAGCCTGCCGGTCAGCCGCTCTCTGCGTGGCAAGCTCCTGGAGGCGCATGCGCTGATCTATGACGATCTGGAGGATGACGAAGTCAGCCAGTGGGTGCATCGGGTCAAACGTCTGGCAGATCTGGGTCTGGAAGAACAGGCCAGCGAGCTTGAGCAGAGTCTCATTGAGCTGACGCGCAATGACCCGCAGTTGCAGACTGAATTCCTCCACGCTCTCGCCAAGGACGCTGGCCGTCTGGTCGCGCCCTCCCCACAGTAAACCGCAAGGCTCCCTGCGCGGAGCCTTGAATCATCGAGCAAACAGCTCCAGCTGTTCATGAGCAGCACGTAGATCGTGCAGACGCACGCCTATGCCCAGCAAGCGCACAGGCTTGCCGCCCCGGGCAAACGCCTGGGCCAGCAGCTGTTCGTAACTTGCCAGGTCGCGTCCTGCGCCGGCCTGCTCCAGCGTCGTTTGGGTAAAGTCATGAAACTTCACTTTCACGAACGGTTTGCCGGCACGGTATTGCCCTTCCAGACGGCCCATGCGGGTTTCAAGGGTTTCCATCAGCGCGGGAAGCATGGCCAGACAGCTGGGCAGATCCGGCA
>JARDZH010000015.1 GCA_029240955.1 Pseudomonas sp.
CCGCCCATTTATGGACCGTCCCACTGAAAACAGGCTCCCCGCCCTATTCGAGCGGCCAGCAATGAGCTTTTCCGGGAAACCCACCACCTTTGTGGAACAAGCGATCGAGAACGACGGCTTCTGGCCGGACCTCTCCGTGACCGAGTTTCAGAAGAGCTACCGCCTGCCGGCGGAGCACCTGGTAGAGATGCTGGTCATCAACGTGGCTACGGCCATGGTCCAGGTCAATCATGACCTGGCCAGTTTAAAAGCGCGCTGGCAGACCGCTGGAGTGTCACGCGTTGAGTCTGCAGACACCACGGTCCTGCCAGAGCGCACCTTTCAAGCCGAGACCTACAAGCGCGCCGTGTATTGCCGAGCCAAGGCCAGTTTGCTACCTGAATTCGCCTCGATCATCCGTCGCGAAAGTGCCGAGAACCTGGGCAAGGAAGCCCCCGAGCGCAAGGAAACGTTTCTTGAGTTCAGCCAGCAGGCCGTCCGATCGCTGCAGGGCCGTGGCCGCATTACGGCGGCACTCCTGTGATCAAACTCCGCGCCCTGACTGCCTATCTGATCGAGCGCCGCCTGGTCGAGCCCGAGCAGCTCGACAGCTGGACCAACCAGGTGAATCTCGAACTGATCTGGAAGCCCGACGTCGGCGGCATGCGCATGGGTGACATGCGCTACAGCGCCACAATCGCGCTGGAGCGTTTCGCCGATCACCCTGGGCGCCTGATGGCGTTGGTGGGCAGTTGGCTCGAGAGCCGCGACCAGGACCGCGACGAACTGCCGGCGGCGAAGTTCGATATCACCATGCTGGACAACGATCTGGCCGACGTCGACATCACCCTCGAGTTCGTTGAGCCGCAGTACCTGGCCGAGGATCCGCAGGGCGAGATTGAAGCCTTCGGCACGGCCTGGTCGTTTATCCCTTTTGACCTGTGGGTTGCCGAACACGGTGAGGTATCGAGCCGTGGCCGGGCGTAGCACCTTCGAGCTTGATGTCCGGGGTTACCTGGGCGTGCGCGAGCAGTTGGCGCTGCTGAGCCTGCCGCCGCAACTGCGCCGACGTTTGCTGAACAACGTCTCCAAGCGCGTGCGATCGATGAGCCGCAAGCGGGTGCGCGACCAGCAGAACCTGGACGGTTCACCGTTCGAGGCGCGCAAGGGCACCAGCAAGGGCAAAAAGAAGATGGAAGCGGGGCTGGCCAAGCTGATGCAGGTCACCCGTGTCAGCCCCGACGAAGCCGTGCTGGGCTGGAAAAACGCCCTGACCAGTTGGGTCGCGGCGCAGCAACACAACGGTGTCAGTGAACGCCGTACCGCCGCCCAGATGAAGCGCTGGAACAAGGTTCCGGAAGGCCTGGCAGCGACCGAAAAGCAGGCAAAGCGACTGCGGCGCCTGGGTTTCAAGGTTCGCCAGGAGGGCAAAAAGTCGCTGACCAGGCCATCCGTGGCTTGGATTCAAGAGCATGTGAACTACGCCAAGGCCGGGCTGCTGATCCGCATCTTGGACGATGAAAAAGCTGAGAGCAGCGGCGCGCAGAGCTGGGAAATCACCTTGCCCAAGCGCCAGTTCATCGGCGTCAGCACCGAACGAGACACTGGTTTGCTGTTGAACCAGGTGCTCCAACAAATTCTTAATTCACCCCGCTAGCGAGGCACTGCATGGCACTCGGCAAAGTCAGCGTTAACAACCTCAATCTCGGCCAGGGTGCCGTGACTGAGATCGAACGCTATTTCCTTTTCATCGGCACCGCCGCCAAAAACGTCGGCCAGTTGCTCGCCCTCAACACCGACAGCGACCTCGACGGTTCACTGGGTATTCCGGCCAGTGACCTGAAAACCCAGATCACGGCCGCACGTCTCAACGGCGGCGATCGCTGGGCGTGCCTGGCCGCTCCGATCGCTGCAGACGGTGATTGGTCCGACGCGCTGGAGAATGCTCAGCAGCAGGGCTTCTCCGTCGAGGCGGTGGTTATCAATAAGCCGGTGACCGAAGGCGCGCAGTTGTCGGTCATGCATGACGCGGCGATCGCACTAAACAATAAGTACGGCCGCCGCGCTTTCGTCATGGCGGCAACTGGCGGCATCACCGTGCAGCAGACCTGGTCGGAATACCTGATCGAGCAGAAAGCGATCACCGCCGATCTGGCTGCGCCGCGTGTCCTGGTCGTGCCGCAGCTGCACGGCAATGACTTGGGCGTACTGGCTGGCCGACTGGCCAACGCCGCCGTGAGCATTGCCGATAGTCCGATGCGCGTGGCGTCTGGTGCTCTGCTGGGCCTGGGCCCCGTTCCCGTCGACAAGGAAGGCGTGCCGTTGCCGTCCGCCATTCGCGCCGAGCTGGACGCCGCACGTTTCTCCGTGTCGCAAACCTATGCCGATTACCCGGGCGTGTTCTGGGGCGACGGCAACATGCTCGATGCGCCTGCCAGTGACTTCCAGGTGGTCGAGTACCTGCGCCTGGCCGACAAGGCCGCTCGCCAAGTTCGCCCGCTGCTGATCCGCCGTGTGGGTGATCGTCGCTTGAACAACTCGCCCAACAGCATGGCTGCCGCTATCAGCGCATTCATGAAGCCGCTGCGCCAGATGGCCAAGTCCACCACCTTCGCCGGCGAAGTGTTCCCGGGCGAGATCGAATCGCCAAAAGACGGCGACATCGTCCTGGTGTGGCACAGCAAAACCAAGGTTGAGATCTACATCAAGATCCGGCCGCTCAACTGCCCGAAAGACCTCACGGCGAACATCGCCCTCGACCTTTCCAGCGAAGATTCGGAGTAACCCTTATGTCCCGTATTGGCGGTAAAAACTTCGACATCAACCTGGGCGATCTGCAGATCCATGTCGAAAGCTGCACCTTGGATATCACCGACAACACCGCCGTGGCGCAAACCCGTGGCGTGCCTAACGGCACCGTTGACGGCGATGTGTCTGCCAGTGGCGAGTTCGAGTTCGACACCAACAACTTCAACCTGCTGATCGAGGCGGCACGCTCTGCCGGCAGCTTCCGCCAGTTGGAGCCTTTCGACTCGGTGTTCTTCGCCAAAGCAGGCGATGAAGAGCTGCGCATCGAGGCCTTCGGCTGCAAGTTGAAGGTGTCCAGCCTGCTCAGTGTCGACCCCAAAGGCGGCGAGAAAACCAAGCACAAGGTGCCGTTCGACGTTTCCAGTCCGGACTTCATTCGCATCAACGGCGTGCCGTACCTGGCTGCGACCGAGATTGAGGGCCTGCGCTGATGGTCTGCCCGTTCGACCGCGCCCAGGCATTGGAGCAACGCCAGCGTGATCAGGCGATCGCCGCTCAGTTGGCCCGCACGCGGCCGATCGGGCCAAGCCTGACCCATTGCGAATACTGCGATCAGCCGATCCCGGAAAAACGCCAGGCGCTGGGCGGTATGACCCGCTGCGTGCCGTGCCAAACCATTTTTGAGAAAGAGGTTCTGCGATGAGCGCGAATCAGGTGGCCCAGGACACCGCCGTTGCCTTGGCCAAGGCGTCGCCCGCAATCGGCGTGGCCGCTACAGGTGTGACGGGCGCCGTCGATTGGTCGGCGGTCGCTTACATGCTGACCGCGCTCTACATGGTGCTGCAGATCCTTCTGCTGATTCCCAAGTATCGCCAGATGCTGCTCGATTGGAAGGGCAAGTCGTGAGCCTTCGCACCAAGATCGCCACCGGTGTGATCGTGCTGGCCAGCGCTCCGCTGCTCGCGTTCCTGGGCAAATGGGAAGGCAACGGGCAGAACGTTGTGTACGCCGACAAGTTGGCCCGTGGCCTCCCTACGGTGTGCAAGGGCATCACCCGTTACACCAGTCCGTATCCGCTGATCGTCGGTGACTACTGGTCGCCGGCACGCTGTGCCGAGGTGGAGCAGCTGGTGACCGAGAAAGGCCAGTTGGCTCTGGCGGACTGCCTGAGCAATCAGGCGATCGGCCAGAAGACTTTCGACGCCCTGAGCAGCCATGGCCACAACTTCGGTGTGCCCAGTACCTGCGCCAGTCGGGCCGTCGGCCTGATCAATGCCGGCCGTATTGCCGAGGGTTGCAAGGCGTTGGCCTGGGCGCCGGATGGCAAAACACCGGTGTGGTCATCGGTCACCGATGCCCAGGGCCGCAAGCAGTTTGTACCGGGGCTGCACGCTCGCCGGCGCGCCGAAGCGGCGATGTGTGCGGAGGGGCTGTGATGCTCCGCGAGATCCTGTTTCCGCTGCTAGTGTGCCTGGCGGCGTTCGTTGGCTTCGACATCCTGCAGGGACAGCGCGACTCCGCCCGGGCAGAACGTGATGCAGCCCAGTACGAAGCCAGCGGCCTGCGTGAAACGGCCCGAATCACAGGCGAGATGATCGCTGCACGAGACGCGATCGACCGTAACCGTACCCTGGAACTGACCGATGCACGCACTGAAATCGATGCTTTGCGCCTTGATGTTGCCGATGGCCGTCAGCGGCTGCGCGTCAAAGCCACCTGCAGCACCCCGTCAAACGCCACCGGCGCCGGCGGCGTGGCTGATGCAGGTACCGCCGAACTCGCAGCAGACGCTCGACCGGATTATTTCACCCTCAGAGATCAGCTTGCCCTCAGCAAGCAAATGATCTTGGGCCTGCAGGACTACGTCAGCCAGGTGTGCCTGCGCTGACCCGGATCACCCCTTAAACCCAACCACCAAAACGGACATGAACATGAGCCAGATCCAATCCCGCGAAATCACCCTGGAAATCGGCGAGAAAGAATTCGCCTTCAACCTGACGCCCCAGGACGTGACCAAGTACTTCAACGCCATGACCGCCAACAACAAGGTCGCGCCGTCCTTCAACTTGCTGAGCACCACCGTGCTACCGGCGCAAAAGGCCGATCTGCGCGAGCTGATGGTTAACCCGGTTAACACCATGCAGATCGCCGGCGCGCTGCTCGAGGAGTACGCCCCTGACATCGGGATCATCGTAAAAAAGCCCTTGAGCACGCTGACCGCCTGACCGAGGACGGGCTGGGCCAGCTGATGGCCCTGACCAACCGTTGGCTGCCTGGCGCCGAGCCCACCATCGAGAACATGGGCACGGCCAAGTGGCTGGAAGACGAACACTGGAAGCGCATGGAATTTGCTGTAGCCAACGGCATCGCCCATGCGCTGAACGGATAGGACACACATGGCCGACCGTAGCGCCCGCCTGGACTTCATCCTGGCCCTGACCGACAAGGTCACTGCACCGTTGGGCAAGGTGAAAGCGGGTTTTTCCGATCTTACTGAGCAAAGCGAAAAGAACATCAAAACGATGGGCATGGGCTTGGCCGGTGTCACGGGTGCTTTCGTCGGCATCAACGAATCGCTGCAGCCTGCGTTGGAAATGAACCGCGCCCTGGGCGAGGTCAAATCCTTGGGCGTGGCCGAGGACGCGCTCACGGCGTTGAATCAAAAATCTCTGGAGTTCTCGGTGGCCTATGGCGAGAACGCCCGGGATTTTGTCGCTTCGGCGTACAGCATCGAGGGCGCCATTAAAGGCCTGACCGGCAACCAGCTCGCCACTTTCACGAACACCAGCAACCTGCTGGCCAAGGCCACCAAGTCCGATGCCGAAACCATGGGCGCCTATGTGGGCACCATGTACAACCTGTTCAAGGGCCAGGCGGACGCCATGGGCAAGGGCGAGTGGGTTGAAAAACTCGGCGGCCAGACCGCCCTCGCGGTACAGCTGTTCCGCACCGACGGCGCCCAGCTTAAGGACGCTTTCAAGGAAGTGGGGTCGATCGCGACCGCCGCCGGCGTGGACATCGCCGAACAGTTCGCGGTGATCGGCTCGCTGAGCAGCACCATGGAAGGCGGCGATGCCGGCGGTCGCTACAAGGCGTTCTTCGAGAACCTGGGCGCCGCTTCCGAAAAGATGGGCATGACGTTCACCGACTCCAACGGCAAAGCGTTGCCCATGCTGCAGATCATGGAAAAGCTGCAGGGCAAACTCGGCGACCTGACCAGCGCGTCGGCCAGCGCCAAGCTGACGGAGGCGTTTGGCGGGGAGGGTGCGCAGGTGATCACGTCCCTGGCCAAGGACACCGATCGGCTGCGCAACGGCATGGACAAACTGGGCAAGGTGCGCGGCCTCGAGGACGCCGAGAAGATGGCTAAAGCCATGGTGGATCCGTGGCAACAATTCGGTGCGGCCGTCGAAGGGCTGCGCATTGCCTTCGGCCAGGCGCTGATCCCGATCCTGACGCCCCTGATGGCCAAGCTTTCCAGCATTGCCGGCACCATGACTCGCTGGACTCAAATGTTCCCCAACATCACCCGGGTGATCGGCATTGTCTCGCTGACGATCTTGGCGCTGATTGCCGTCATGTCATTGCTCACTTTTGCCGTCGGCGCCGGCCGCATGGCTTGGCTGGCGATGGTCACTGTCTGGAAAGTGGTGCAGATGATCAGCCTGCGGACAACGGCGGTATTTCTTCTGCAGAAGCTGATGATGCTGACCTATATCACCGTTATCGCGTTGCTGACGGTGGGCTTAGGGCTGGTACGCGGAGCGATGCTTATGTGGCAGGGCGCCATCTGGCTCGTTAACGCCGCGATGCTAGCCAACCCGGTCGTGTGGATCGTGATCGGCGTCATGGCCCTGGTCGCTGCTGTGATCGCCGCCGTTGTGTATTGGGACGAATGGACTGCCGCGCTGATGAACAGCGAGGCGTTCAAGTGGGTCAGCGATCAGCTCACCGCGCTGTCGGACTGGTTCACGTCCATGGGCGGCTGGAGTGGCATGGCCAAGGCCGCTTGGGACGGCATCGTCGCGATCTTTCACAAGTCGATCAACAGCCTGATCGAGATGCTGAACAAGATCCCCGGCGTCGACATCGAGACCAAGTTCGGCGCCATGCCTGAAGTGCCCGGTACCGACATTGGCGTCAACAACGTGGACGCCTCTGCAGCTGCGCAAAAAGCCCAGCAGACCATCAACGCGGCCATTCCAAGCCTGTCGCCAGCGCGGCCTAACGCCGTGCCGGCGGGCGGCCTGCTAACCAGCATTCAGAACAACAACAGCAGCCAGAACAAGGGCACCCATGTGGAAACACTGAACATCAACACCGCCAAGCCCATGACCCCGCTGGAGCTTGAAAACATGATGAGCATGGCGGTGCCGGGATGAGCGAATACATCGACCTGCTGATCCACGAAAACGACCTGGTGCTCGATCCGTCCCGCCAGCCCGAACTGATCGATGACCGGGCCAGCATCGCCCAGGACATCGCTCACATGATCCGCGACAGCGGTCTGCTGGTGACGTTGGTGGCCGAGCGCAACCGTCTGAAACAGCGCGACTGCATTCAGCAATTGGAGCTGCTGGTCGAGGCGGACGAACGCCTCGTACCGGGTACCGCACTGATTACCCAGCTTGAGCCTGGGCAGTTCCTGGTGACGGCCACAACCCTGAAATTCGGCAGTATCGAGGTGACGTTGTGAGTGACGTGGATTTCAAACAGGCTCTGTCCGACGCCGGCATTCCGACCACTGAGGCTGGCCTCCGCCAGGCGTGGGAAGCGGAAGTACTCGCCCAGGGCAGCAAGCTGAGCAACACCAGCACCTGGTCGCCGTTCTGGCGGGTGGTCACCGCGTTGGTGACCAAACCCGTGCTGTGGATCCTCGACTTTTTTGTCGCCACGGTACTGCCGAATTTCTTCGTCAAAACCGCCGTAGATGCTTGGCTCGACATGCTGGCCTGGGGGGTGAATGTCGAGCGCAAGGGCGCGACCAAAGCCAGCGGCCTGTTGCTGTTCACCCGGGTCGCCCCCGGCGGCGCGCTCGAGGTCGCGAAAGGCACGGTAGTGCAGTCCGCCGCGATCAATGGCCACGTTTACCAGTTGGTGACCACTGCGGTCGGCACCTTCTCCGATGGACTGATGCAGCTGCTTGTTCCGGTCGAAGCGGTGGATGTCGGCAGCGGCTACAACCTGGCGCCCGGCTATTACGCCGTGTTGCCAGTGCCGATTCCAGGCATTGCCCAGGTCGTCAACGCTGACGGCTGGTTGACCACACCAGGCGCGGACAGGGAGCCCAACGACGAGCTGCGTCTGCGCGTGCGCAATCAGTTCTCGGCGGTCAACCAATGGCACACCGACGCGGTGTATCGAGCGATGATTTCCGCTTTCCCGGGCGTGCGTCCGGATGGCGTGTATTTCGAGCATGGCGCCCCACGTGGCCCGGGTAGTGCTAACGCCTTTGTGCTGTTCGATGCCGACGTGCCGGCAGCGACTTACCTGGAGCAAATCAATTCGCACATCCGGGACCAGGGCAACCATGGTCACGGTGACGATCTTCTAGTGATGGTCATGCCGGAAACCCTGCACGCGTTGCGGGTGACCCTCTGGCCGCGCTCCACCCTGAGCGATGCCCAGCGGCAAACCCTGCAGGACGAAACCGCGCTGTTCATCCGGGCGGCGTTTCGCGAAAGCACCACCAGCGACTACCAGCCGACGCTGACTTATCCACAGTCGCGCTTTTCATTCAGCCGCCTGGGCGAAGAGCTGCACCAGCAATTCCCGGGGATCGAGTCGTTGCACTTCGACAACGACGACATCCTGTCAGAGCTGAACATCCCCCGGATCCAGAGTCTGGAGGTGCTGACCAATGATTAAGCTCGAGCTGAAATTCTGGTTGGCCGGTACCGAGCTGACCAAGCTCAAGGACGCCGCGCAGTCCTGGTGGGGCAAGGTCGAGGGTTGGTTGCGCTGGCCGCTACTGCAGCTGGACGCTGACACCTGCCATTTGACCATGCTCGATTTGCTGGCCTGGCAGCGCGACATCACCCGCTTCAAGGGTGAGCCCGAAAGCATGTACCGCTTGCGCGTGAAGTTCGCCTTCATCAACGCGGTCGACGCCGGCAGCACCGCCGGGATGAAACGCATCCTGCAGCGCCTGGGCGTCGGCTACATCGAGATTGAGGAGCGCATGCCCGATCGGGATTGGGACGTCGTGCTGCTGCGTTTCTCCGACACCCAGCTATCACAGAACCCGGAACTGCTGCGGGTTTTGATTCAGCAATACGGCCGCACATGCCGCCGTTATGACTTCGTGACCATCACGCCGGTGCCGTTTCGCATCGCTCTGGTCGACTTCAACGACGACCAGCAAACGCTGGTCGCCAGTCTTTAGGAGCCCCCATGGGAGCCAATATTACCCTTGCGGGTGAAAGCCTGATCGCGCAGAAGCACGCCGCCCAGTTGGGCCTCGATGTCACGCGCTTTATTTTTGCCAACGTGCCCGGGCTTGACCCGAGCGGGCCGGTGGATCGCGCCGCGTCGAAACCTGCCGCCGCGCAGATCGTTCACGTTTACGACATTCCCAAGGAAAACGCCGGCTACGTGAACCCCAACCAGGTGGTCTACAGCTCGCAGATCGGCTCCGACGTCGGCGACTGGGACTTCAACTGGATCGGGCTCGAGACGGCCGAGGGTGTGCTGTTCGCCGTGGCCTATGTGCCGCTGCAGATCAAACGTCGCAACATTCCACCGCTGCAGATCGGCAACAACCTGACGCGAAACTTTCTGGTGGCGTTCGACGGCGCCCAGGCGCTGACCGGCATCACGATCGATGCCAGCACCTGGCAGCACGACTTTACCGTGCGCTTGGCCGGCATCGATGAGCGTGAGCGATTGAGCAACCGCGACGTCTTTGGCCGTGCGTGCTTCTTCGGCGCCTCGCTGCAGTTGGTGAAGGTCGGCAGCGCTTACCAGCTGCAACCGGGTAGCGCCTACATCGAAGGCATTCGCCTCGTGCGCTCTGCCGCGCTTGCGGTAGTGCCGCCGGCATTCCCCACCACCGCGTGGCTGGACGTCTCCCTGCAGCGCGAACTCAGCGATGTCGTGGCCAGCTGGAACGTGGTGTTTGCCGCCGATCGCCCTGACTACACCGACAGCGCCGGGGTACGCCATTACTGCGTGGCTCTGGCGGATTTGCCGAACGCCGGCACCGTCACCGATCGCCGAAGTGTCGAGCTGATCGACGGGCCGCTGGTGAAGCATTTCGCGGCGCGCACGGGTGATTACGAATACTTGCGCGCACGGGCGACCACCAAAGAAGACGTGGACCTGGGCAACCTGCCGAACGCCAAGAGCGACGATCCCAGCACCAACAGTAGCGAGATTCTGGCTACGACGGCGGCACTCAACAGACTCCAGCAACAGGTCGGTGAATCGTTAACGGGCATGGTGGCTTCGTTCGCGATGAGTACAGCGCCAACTGGCTGGCTCAAGTGCAACGGCGCCGTGGTGTCGCGCACGACCTTTGCCAGCCTCTTTGCGCGTATCGGTACGGTGTTTGGGGCCGGTGACGGCACCAGTACGTTCGGCGTACCTGATCTGCGTGGCCTGTTTCTTCGCGGCCTGGACGATGGACGCGGTATCGATGCCGCTCGGGTACTTGGCGCTTATCAAGAAATGATGCATCAGTCCCACACTCACACTGCGTCGGCCGGTGCAGATGGTAATCACATCCACGGCGCGTGGACTGATTCGCAAGGGGCGCACACCCACGCGACTGCAGGTGCGCCCGGTATTGGTCAAGGTGCGCCCGGCGTCAACTCGGTGCAACAGTCGAGCGGTGCGCATGAAACTGCATGGGCTGGAGCCCACTCGCACAACGTAGGTATGAACGGCAGCGGAAACCACTCTCACGCGATCACCGTTAATGCTGCCGGCGCCGCCGAAACGCGGCCAAAGAACATCGCCCTTCTTTTCTGCATCAAGTATTGAGAATGCGCATGACCAAGAAACTTGTTTATCAGACCGACCACCTGGGGATGTTCATTGGTACCACTGAGGCTGACGAATCGCCTCTTGAGCCTGGTGTGTACCTGATCCCCGGCGGCTGCGTTGAAACACCCCCACCTGCGGCTCCCGAACATCAAGTTGCTTGCTGGAACGGCGAGAATTGGCAACTGGTGGACTACTTGGGTGGCGTGGTGGTTTACAGCACGGTGTCCGGCGAGCCCCGAACCTTGGAAGGGTTTGAGCGGATACCGTCCGGATACACCATGAAAAAGCCCGGGCCGAATCAGGTCTGGAAAAACGGCGCTTGGGTGGATGACATCGACGCAGTGTTGACTGCACTGCAGCGCCAAAAACTGCTGATGATCGAAGAGGACTACACGGCTTTTATCGCCGGTGGCTTCAACTCCAAGGCTTTGGGGGAGGTGCACCGTTATAGCAGTGCCATTGATGACCAGGTGGACCTCAATGGCCAGGTGCTGCTGGGCGTGGACGACGTTTATCCATGTTGGGACGCCGAACAGGTGAAGGCATTCCGACCGCACACCATCGCCCAGTTGCAGCGCGTCAGTCAGGATCTGGTGCGTTTCAAGCAGGGTGCTCAGCAGCACGCGGACAGCTTGCGTGAAACCTTGGACAAAGCTCAGCAAAGCAAAGATCTCAAGATGATGAAAGCCGTCACCTGGAAGCTTTCGGCATGACCTGGTCACCGGTGACCATGCGCTGGCCAGAACAAGCCACGCAATGGATGGAAGGACTGAGCGCGGCTCAGGATCTGGCCGGCGGAGAGCTGGCCAGCACTGCGTTACGTCTGGCCAGCCTCGACGGCATGACCAGCACGAACCCAGGGCCAGTCGGTGACGCGGCGAAAGGCGCGATCGCCGCCGGCCGTGCAGCGATGGCGGGGCAGTTAGGTGAGGCGCCGGCGTGCCTGGTGGTGACACCGTTCCAGAGCGGCATTGGCCAGGGACGCGGCAATCAGCGTTTTCTGTCTGCGCCGAATCTGCTGCAGCAGTTGGCCGGCAAACTGATCGACGCCACAGATACTGGTCGGCCGACTGAACCGCAGTACGCGCTGTCATTGATGTTCCTTGGCACCAATTACGCCCAGTTGGCCGCCACGCTGTCGCGCTTCAATGCGCTGCTACCGATTCCCGACCTGGTGCGGACAGAACGCCGCGCCACGCATCTGTCGACACTGGAGACGGACCAATCGATGTCCGGCCAACTGGCGGTGCTTGAGAGCTACGCGGCGGACAGTTCGCCGATGGCCGATCTGGCAGCGCTGGCCACACGCAAAGCAGCGCAGCAGCAGGGTCGGGATCAACAGCTTAATGACCTCAAGGCGCTGTTGGCCGAAGGCTCGGCCGACACCACCATGCGCGCACGGCTGATCGGCCCGGGCGATGTCAATGAACTGCGCCGCTCGCTGCTCGAGGGCGAAGCACCAGGTCATGAGTGGGTGCTGTCCGCCGGCGTGCTGCTATTGGGGTCGCTGGAAGGCTTGAGCTTCGTGCGGGAGCTGGTCGGCCTATGACGTTATTACTCGACGGCGAGCAGGTCCTGGGCAAACGGATGAAGATCACCGCCAACCTGCGCATCGAAGCCGATGACATGTCTGGCCAAACCAGCAACACCGAGACTGCCCATAAGGGCTTCAAGCCGAAAACCCTAGCGGTGTCGCTGATGATCCCCTTCGTTGATGCGGTGCAGATGCGCACGATCATGCGTCTGGCCGAGGCCACTGCCGGCGGTGGCCAGCTCAAGATGTACCGGATCGTCAACGATACCGCCGCAGCGTTCGGCATTCGTGAGGTGCAGTTTTCGGACGGCGTCAGCGCCCGGGAAGACGACACGCTGGCCGCTTGGCTCGTCCAGTTCACACTGTCGGAAAAAGCCTCGAACCCTGAGAAGGTAGAACAGCGACGGGCAGCGAACGGCGTCAGCGCGCAATCAGCACCCGGCCAGGCAGTTGGTGGAACGAACGCCGAAGGCAAGTCTGGGGAAGGTCAGGAATTGAGCGGCTTTGAGAAAACCCTCAAGAAGCTGGACGACTACCTGGCGCCCAAAACATGAAGCTGCATAAGGTTTTGACGATCGCCGGCCAGGTCTACCCGCTGAGCAAAGATGAAGTGCGCCTGGACATCAAAAGCCCTGGCCGTGCGACGTTCACGGTGCAGGCCGGTGAATCCTTGAAAGGGCTGGTGACGCTGGATATCGGCTACAACGAGCGCACGCTGCAGCGTCACTTCCTGGGCTACGTCGAACGGTCGACCGCCGCCAACAGCACCCAGCAACTGGTGGCTTGCCGTGAATTGTCCTCGATCCTGGCCAACCCGTTGCCGCTGAACCTGCGTCACGTCGACCTGCAGGCGGTGCTGGCCGAGATCAGCGATAAAACCGGGCTGGGCTTTCGGGTTCCGGACAAGGCTTATGCCAAGGTCAAAGCGCCGTATTTCTACAGCCTGGCGGCGGGCTATTTGGCGATGGACAGTCTGGCCAACGTCTTCAACATCCCCGACTTCATCTGGCAGCAGCAGGGCGACGGCGAAGTGTTTGTGGGCAGTTGGGCCGACAGCTTCTTCGGTACCCGCACTGCGCTGCAGCTGCCGGTCGAACTGTTCGACGGCTACCAGGGCAATCAAAGCGCAGTGATCGCGCCCCTTCCGGGGCTTCGACCAGGCGCAACCATCAACCAGGGCGAACGGATCACAAGCGTGACACTCGCCGGCAATCAAATGGCGATCAAATGGACGACGCAATAAAGCGCAGCGTAGCGCGCCAATTTCCTGAATTAAGCGGCGGATACCACCTGCCGCGCTTTGGCCGCGTGGTCGCGGTACCGGATGCGCCGGCGGCGCCCGGGCTGTGTGACGACTTCCGGCCGCGCTTTGGCGTCGATGTCGAAGTGCTGCTGGCCGATGGCGAGCCTGATCCGGATCTGCCGATCCTCGAAGGCCTGCCATTGCCGGCGCCGATGGGCGGACAAGAAGCGGGGATGTTTGGCTTTCCGGAGGAGGGCACAACTGTCGTGATCAGCTTCGCTTACGGACTGCCACACAAGCCATTCATCACGCAGATCCTGCCGCACGGTCTGAGCCTGCCCCGGGTGCCGAAGGGCGACCAGGTGTGGCAGCACAGCGAGGCCTGCCAGCAGCGCGTCGACGCGGACGGCAACTGGCTGCGCCAAACCAATGGCAAGATCCAGGACAAGGCGATCGAGCGCGAGGTCGAAGCCCTGGATAACACCGAGGCCTTCCAGAATCACACCAGGACAGTGGACGACCATTCGACCGAGACCGTGGGTGGCATCAAGAAGATTGAGGCGTTGGGCGCGCTTAAGCTGTTGTCAGGTGGATCCGCGAGTCTGGCGGCGGTGGACGATCTGCACCAAGCCACCGGCCGCGATCTAAACCTGGTGGTGGGACAGAAGTTCAACGCCACAGTGGGTGGCAACATGGACGAACGCATCCAGGGCATGCGCAAGAGCGTGGCGGCGGTCAGTCAGCGCCTGCAGTCGCCTAAGACCTGGTTGGGATCCGAAGGGGTGAACGTGCTGCAGGTGCTGTGTGATTTGCTCGACTTGGTGCAGCAGATGAGTACGCAACTGGCCGCTCATACACACGTTCCAGGGCCGACGCCAAGTCCAAGCGATGCAGCAGCCTTCACCTCGGATGCATCTGCAGCGGAGTTGCTTTTAGGCAAACTAAAAGCCATCACAAGTTGATCAAGATTAAGCAGGGTCGGAATCTTCTATGAATTTAAAGTAATGGCAGTAATTTTTTGCGTCTGTTAGCTCTCTAGTTTTTTTTAGGTCCTCTGGGTTGTATTTCATTCCTGAATTTGTTTTGTAGAAAATTGCGATGATAACTGTAAAGGCTGCACTGATTACGCCAAGTAAGAGACCCTTGAAAGATACAATATGGCTTTTGACTGTATCGATTGATGCGCTAATTTCCGGTGCGCCAGTTGCAGGCATAAAGCTAAGTGGATAGATAACTCCTATAAAAAATATGAATAGGACCAGCAGTAGGGCGGCGGAAATTTGGGCGGGGGATTCAGGGTTTCCTTCAGTGGCCTCCAATAGGTCGGCAACCAGTCGTGCGTGATGTTTTGCCTCAAGATAGCTTTTCTCCAAATCCTCTGCTTCTTTGTGAACCTCAGGCCATGGTGTGTTGTGTATTTCACCATATGTTGTGAATAGTGGCTTGTATTGCGGGTTAAACATTTCGCTAATGTTGTTCATTCCCCCCATAAGCTGAGGATATCCGAAGATTCCAGATAAGGGAGAGCTTTTATATTCAGCTTCTGCTTTCTTTATAGCTTCGTCACGTTCCCTTGATTCGACATTGCTCAAAAATATTTTTTTAGCAATATGTGACAGTTCTTCTTTTAAGTCGTCTGTCGAAGAGTATCTGGAAAATTTACTGCCTTTGATATAATTATCCAGTACTTCATCAGTTATTGCGGAGGTGTCTTCTTGTAATGGGAATTCTTTATCCAGAAAGTCATGAAAATTTCTGAATTCTGGATGGT
>JARDZH010000610.1 GCA_029240955.1 Pseudomonas sp.
TCGTCCAGCGGCGTCAGCTCGGTCTGCCCGTCTTCGGTGCCCCATTGCCTGACGTATTCTTCTCCTTCGTGCTCGCAGACGGGCAAGCCGATCTGCGACTGCGGACCCGTCAGGCGCAGCAGCTCATCCTTGCTGGTGATCGGGACCGCACTGTAATAGCCGAACAGGATGATGTCCTGAACGTCTTCCGCGGCCGGTCCGTCGCTGACCACCTGCAGGAAGTAATCGTCGTCATCGAGATAAAACCGATGAAGGCTCATCGCTTGACCCAGATCGATCCGGCCCACCGCGAAGATCTTCTCGTCGCCTGGAATGATGACGTGGGAGTGCCCGTCCAACAGCGTTTTCAGCGAAGGATCCAGGCACAGCAAGCGCCCGGACGTCAGCCCCAGCGGGCTTGCCGAAACCGGGGATCCGGTGGCGCGGGCCGAAGGCTTGGGTGCCTCCAGCCCCATCGCACGTTTGAACCAACTCATGGCGCATCTCCTTGCAAATGGCTCGACGCGATGAAAGAAATCCGCGCCGCAAGGCAAACCTCAGCGGCGCAGTGGATATTGACGGAAAAAAGACCCTGACTGCTCACTCGGCGAGCAACTTTTTGGAATGCATCAGGCAGGCGACCCAGATACCGGCGAGCGCGCCGGCAAGATGCGACTCGAACGAGATGCCCGCCGCCGGAATGAACCCATAGATCATTCCTCCGTAGGCGGCCAGCGCAATGCATGCCAGCAACAGGCTCGCGAAACTGCGCTGATACCAGGCCCGCCCCAACAGATACGTCCACAGACCGAAAATCACCCCGCTCGCGCCGACATGCAGACTGGTGCGGCCAAACAGCCAGACGAGCAGACCGCCGTGCAGCGCGATCAGCCCGGCCACCCAGAGATAACGCTTCACGCCCTCGGTCGCTACCAGCCAGCTCAGCATGATGAACGGCAGCAGATTGCCGAACAGGTGCGCGAACGATCCGTGTATGAACGGCGCAAGGACGATGCCTCGCAAACCCTCCAGAGTACGAGGCACGATGCCGAAGCCGATCAGCCACGAACCGGTCACCACGTTGATCAACTGGATCGCAACCAGCAACAGTGCAAGGCCGAAGACAAGCTTCAGCCGTGTCGAAACACTCATGATTCATCCCTGATCCGCGCCAACAGACAGGCAGCGTGTGCCACCTGCCTGTTCAGCCGCTTACTGCGCAGGTGTCTGGCTCTTGGCCTTGAGACGCGCCAGCACATCCTCGGCGCCGCCGCTCTTGGCGCCGATGCCGGCATCCTGAAGGCGACGCTCCAGGTCGCTGCCATTGGACTGGCTGGCCAGTTCTTCGGCTGCTTCGAGCTTGGCGTCCTGTTCATCCTGACGCTGCTTGAGTCGTGCCAGCGAACCCACCGCCGTTTCTACGGCACCACTGGCGCCGCCGGTCGCGTTGGCGGTTGCCACGCGGGCGCGCTGTACGGTTTCCCGCGCGCGAGCCATTTCGACTTGCTGCTTGAGGCCCTTGATGCGGGATTCGGCTTTGACGACCTGCTCTTGCAGCAGGCTGACCTGCTTGGCGAACTGGTCGGCCAGCGCCTGTTCCTGATCGCGCTGCGCTTCAAGTTCGGCGATCTTGCCGGCGCATTCGGCCGCCAGCGCTTCTTCGCCCTTGTTCAGGGCCTGCATGGCGCGATTTTCCCAGTTGGCGATGCTGGTCGCGTGTTCGTCCAGACGCTGGGCAGACAGCTTGTGCTTGGCCTTGATGGTGATCAGACCGTCGCGCGCCTTGACCAGTGCGCTGTCGGCGTCGCGGATTTCCTGGTCCAGGATGCGCAGTGCATTGGCATCGACGATCGACTCGCCCACTTCGGACGCGCCACCCCGTACGGCAGTGACCAGCTTTTTCCAGATACTCGTTGTCATGCTTCTATCCTTTTACGGCAGGGCGCTTGCGAGCGCTCAGCGAATGAAATGGTCGTCGAAAGCCTCGGCCGCGCGGATCACGTTGTCCGCCAGGGTGAGGATTTCCTGAACGATCACGGTCAGGGAGGACGCCGCGCTCAGAGCGCCGAACAGGCAGTAGACTTCCTGACCATCGGCCAGACGTTCGATGCCGACCGAAGACAGCGGAAACAGGTCGCGGCTGCGCAGTACGACGTCATTGAACGCTACGGGGTCTTTGACGCGATCGACTTCGATCAGGGTCGCGTCGGCCAGAATCTGGTCGCCAGCCACGGCGATGTAGACGGGCAGATCGCCAAATTCCTTGAGGGTCAGGCGGATGCTCGCTTCGGCCGTCTGGGTGACGGACAGTTCGATATCGCCCTTGGTCACGGCTTCAAGTCCGGCAAGGGACTTGTGCAGCGAGCTGGTCGTCCAGTGGGTGTTCTCGGTCATGAAATCCTCCAGTTTGATTCTCTGGCCCAGAAAGGGCTGGCGCAGGGCTTTTTCGATCCCCCGCAGGGCATCGACGTTCTCGGGCCGGATCCAGAATTCCCGCTTCACCAGCCCGGCTTCCTTGAGTCGCACGCGCATTTCACGCATGTAATCGGTAGAGCTTTTCGTCGTCTTGACCGGGACGGTTGAGCCGTCATCGGTGGTGTTACGAGACATTGGCACTGCTCCTCTATCTCGCCCTGAATCTGGTGTGCACGCTAACAGATGTGCTCAAGCGTGGATATGCCTCACATGTGAGATTTTTCCAACCCGTTTTGTAGGAACCC
>JARDZH010000611.1 GCA_029240955.1 Pseudomonas sp.
CTCCAGACCGCGCCATGGGTCCTACGGCGGCTACGCTCATCGTGTAGTTGCCTGAAGGCAGGCCGTTAATGGCGCACTCTGTCGAGGTGGCCGGCACGTTGTGCGACTGAATCGCGGTCGTGCCTTGGCGCACGATCACGATGTATTCCTTCACGATGCCGCTCGGTGGCAGCCACGACAGAACGCCCTGAGTGACTTCTGCTGTGGTGTCCTGAGTCCACGTCAGATTGGTTGGTGTCCCGAGTCCGCCGGAAGGCAGATTGATGAATCCAATCGGGTTATACGGCTGGCCGACGGCGTCGTCAAAGATCGCGGGTTCGTACTGCTTGACCTGAACCGTGCAGCCTTCGCGATCGCCCATCGACCAATCGGAAACAATGAACTCGCCAAGGATGTTCAGAGACGGCAGGTTCACCCGAACCACGCGGCCCGGCCGGCAGTTGTAGCCGGCGAAATTCATCGGGATGCTGATAGCGCCACCAGCGCGGCGCCGGCGCAGTTCCATGTTCGCTAGGCGCTGAGCCTGGTATGGATCGGTGACATAGGAGTAGGTCAGCGTTTCCGCCGCCTCTCCGCCATCCTCAACGATCCATTCAGCAACGCTGACCTCGGGGTAGTCGGTTTCCGTCCAGGATTGCGAGGGGTCGATGAACGTACCGCGCACCGTGTTGATCGCCGAATCGTTGGTCGGTTCTGTGCTGCCGGTTACAGTGCCGATCACCATGTCTTCGGTGATTTCGAAGTCGTACGGGCCGTAATAGGCGCCGGCCTGGAACATCCAGCGGCCGCCAACACGGATCAGATGCCCGCCCGACGCCGCTTCCAGCTTCTGTAGAACGCCGGTGCGCTGCTCGTCCGCACCAATTACACAGCCGGTGCGATACCGCTGGCTCGTCGAACCGTCGGCGTTGGTTACGCCTTCATCGCAGACGTTGGCAGCGCTGGCAAAGGTCTCGAAGACGATTTCATCGTCTGGCACGCTGCAGCGGTTGCGCAGAAACCAGAGTAGGTGCAGCGCAGTGTTTTCGCTATACCCCGCCGCGCCGCTTCGCGGATCGTAGATATCATTCCGGCCACGAACCACAAAACGTGTGTCAGGGATGCCCGATGGAAACTTCTCCGCGCTGTAACGCAAGGAAACCCGCACATAGGACAGGCCGCGACCGATCTGCGAGTCTTTCCAGTCGGGACAGTTTGCCTTCAGGAATGCGTTGACTTGAGTCGGATTGACGACCAGCTCGTAGCTGGCCAGCGGTCCGAATGCGCCGATCTCTTCCTCGCCGAGGTAGATGTTTTCGAGGGCATCGATCGCACCTTCGCAAAGAACATACACCAGGTGCAGCCATTCGCCCTCACCCTGCGCACCTGCCTGCTCCTGCGCCCACACCAGCACGCCACCGGTAGACACGCGGCCGAGAATGAACCGCACCGGCGCCTTCGAGGACCGCACAGTCTGGGCGGACGGCTCGTTGTCGCGCAGAGGCGACTTGGTATTGAGCTTTTCCTGCTGTTCAGCCGCGTAAAAGGCAAGCGCTGCGCCCGCGACCGCGCCCCATGGGCCGCCCTGGGCAAAACCAACCACTGCGCCGATGACGACCGATGCGAGTTTTTTAACGCCGCCGCTCATTCGATTCTCCACGCGGCCAACGGCTCGCACTCAACTCGAGCGGCACCGTCATCGGTCGCCGCCCAGTAATCTCCTGCCCAGAAGACAGCCATGCTTCGGCCGCCGGGCGCGTCGTACAGCACAACGTCACCGCGCTGGATGAATGGCAGTGGCACCCGGGCGAAGTGGACATCCCAAGCGGCCTCAAGGCTGCCGTGCTGTTTCTTCAGCTGCCGCTTGGCACCGGTTTCCGTCGTGTACTTGCCCCGATAGTTCTCCGCCGGGTCCACGCCACACACAGACGCGGCGCAGTCGGCGGCGAACAGGCAGCAATCAAATTCGCCCCATGAAAAAGGCCGCTCTTGGGCGGCCTTGATCGTTTCGTTCAGACGGGTTGTCCAGTCTCGGTAGCGCATGGCTAACTTCCATAGGTGAATGTCGGTGCGTCCTTCTTCGAGCCCCAATAAATGGGCCACTCGGACATTTGGGCGATGGCGTAGAAGAACCGGTCGCCCTGATGGCGCGCACGGTGATTTTCGTCGGTGAATCGCTCGGTCCCGGTGCGGCTCCACTCGGCCATGCGATCGATAACCGGGACAGTGATGCTGTTGCCGTCCTCGCCATTGCCGGCGAAGGAGAACTTCGCAGCGTCCATCCGGCCGGAGAACAGAATATCCGCCGCGTAGTTGCCGGACTCGTCGAACACCACGAACATGACTTTGGCCATTCGCCCACGGCAGCCTCGGACGTTGGTTTCGGAAAGGATGTAGGCATCCAGGCCGCTCAGGGTCAGTTCCACCGACATGGGCGACCCGGAGTTGTCGCTCTCCTGCGACTGGCTGACTTGGCCAAAATTGCCCACGCCAAGGTAGGTGATGCCGTCGATCACCAGATCACCGGTACCTGTATGCGCGAAGACCATGCCGTCGACGAAGTCGAGCTGCACGGCATACAACGGCATGAATCGGCCGGTGGCGATGATGTTCACCACGCTCTGGCTGAACGGGAATGCTGATGGCATCAGAACGCCTCCCTGAATTGGTAGCTGCCGTTGGCGATCACCGGCTTTACGGACATGGCCCAGGTGTCGGT
>JARDZH010000612.1 GCA_029240955.1 Pseudomonas sp.
GCGCGGCCTGCTACTTCTTCATGACCCAATTGCCGCCTGCCGTTGCGCCCGACGCGAATGACGACGGCGCAGCGCTCGCAACCGAGGGTCGCTGATGAGCAGCCAACTCGACGCAAGACACCCAGATCGTGACCGGGCAATAGCCCTCAACCCATCAATACTGGTGCCACGCGCCAGCTTCACCGGGAGTGCGCATTGATGCCAACCACCAGAAAGCTACCCACCAACCCCTTCAAGGCCGACCTCGCCAGAGGGCAGACTCAATACGGTATCTGGGCAGGCTTTGCCACCGGTTATGCCGCGGAAATCACCGCTGGTTTCGGCTACGACTGGATGCTCATCGACGGTGAGCACGCGCCCAACACCGTGCCGTCGATTCTGGCTCAGCTGCAGGCCGTTGCGCCTTATGAGACCGCACCGGTAGTGCGCGCCGTGAGCCATGATCCGGTGCTGATCAAACAGCTGCTCGACGTCGGCACTCAGACCCTGATGATCCCAATGGTCGAAACCGCCGAGCAGGCCCGCGCGTTGGTGCGTGCCATGCGTTACCCACCTCAGGGTATTCGCGGTGTCGGCGGCGGCCTGACTCGCGCTACGCGCTGGGACGCCGTGCCGGACTACCTGCAGACTGCGCATCAGGAGTTGTGTCTGATCGTGCAGATCGAGTCCCGCGCAGGGGTCGACAACGTCGCCGAGATCGCGGCCGTGGAAGGCGTTGACGCCATCTTCGTCGGCCCGGCGGACCTCTCGACCGGGCTGGGCCACGCGGGCAACCCGTCCCATCCTGAGGTTCAGGACAAGATCCGCCACGCCGTCGACGCCACCCTCGCTGCCGGCAAGGTGTGCGGGATTCTGGCCCCCGCCGAAGAAGACGCTCGCCGGTATCAGAGCTGGGGCTGCCAGTTCATTGCCGTGGGCATCGACATCAGCCTGATGCGTCAGGCCGCGCTGAGCAATCTGGCGCGCTATCGCACCGATGGCGACGTTGAACAGCGCCCGGTTTCACGTACCTATTGATCCCGTTCAAGGAGCACAACGATGACATCGGTTCCGGTTTACGAAAACTACATCAACGGCCGCTTCGTGCAGGCCGCCGAGCATCTGGACGTCCTCAATCCCGCCACCGGGGAGCTGCTGGCCAAAGTCCCGGCCTCCAGCCCCGAGCAGGTCGACAGCGCGCTGACGGCTGCACGCAGCGCGCAGAAGGATTGGGCACGCAAGCCCGCCAACGAGCGCGCCGGCTACCTGCGCCGCATCGCTGCGAAGCTTCGGGAAAACGTTCCGCACCTGGCACGTACCATCACGCTTGAGCAAGGCAAGATCAGCGCGCTGGCCGAAGTCGAGGTCAACTTCACCGCTGATTATCTGGATTACATGGCCGAGTGGGCGCGGCGCATCGAAGGTGAAATCATCACCAGCGACCGGCCCGGCGAAAACATTTTCATGTTCCGCAAACCGCTCGGTGTGGTGGCCGGCATCCTGCCGTGGAACTTCCCGTTCTTTCTCATTGCCCGCAAGATGGCGCCAGCGCTGGTCACCGGCAACACCATCGTCATCAAGCCCAGCGAAGAAACGCCCAACAACTGCTTCGAATTCGCCCGGCTGGTTGCCGAAACCGATCTGCCCGCAGGCGTATTCAACGTGGTGTGCGGCGACGGTGGCGTCGGCGCCGCGCTTTCCAGCCATGCGCAGGTGGACATGATCAGCTTCACCGGCAGCGTCGAAACCGGCTCGCGCATCATGAGCGCCGCTTCCGGCAACCTGACCAAGCTCAATCTGGAACTGGGCGGCAAGGCGCCCGCCATCGTGCTGGCCGATGCCGACCTGGAACTGGCCGTCAAAGCCATACGGGACTCCCGGATCATCAACACCGGCCAGGTCTGCAACTGCGCCGAGCGGGTCTATGTAGAGCGCAGCGTCGCCGATGCCTTCATCGACAAGATCACCACCGCGATGGCGGCTACGCGTTACGGTGATCCGCTGGCTGATGGTGCTGTGGAAATGGGGCCGCTGATCAACCGCCAAGGCCTGGACAGCGTGGCTGCCAAGGTCAGGACCGCGCTGGCTCAGGGCGCGCAGCTGACGACCGGTGGCGCAGTCGCCGATCTTGGCCAGGGCTTCCACTACCAGCCCACCGTGCTCGCCAACTGCAACGCCGACATGGAAATCATGCGCAAGGAAATCTTCGGCCCGGTGTTGCCGATCCAGATCGTCGACGACCTGGACGAAGCCATCGCGCTGGCCAACGATTGTGAATACGGCCTGACGTCGTCGCTCTACACCCGCGACCTGAACAAGGCGATGTACGCCATGCGGGAAATCGACTTCGGCGAGACCTATATCAACCGGGAGAATTTCGAAGCCATGCAGGGCTTCCATGCGGGCGTGCGCAAGTCCGGCGTCGGCGGTGCCGACGGCAAGCACGGACTGTACGAATACACCCACAGCCAGGTCGTTTATTTACAGGCGTGACAGGAAGGGGCACCTGGATAGCAGCGTGCCCCGCCTCCACCTGCAAATCGGCCGTCAATCATCCGCCAGCGTCTGCGCCATCCAGAGCGATTCATAGGCGCCCCCCTGGCTGCGCAGCTGGCGTGGCGGACCGTCCTCGATGATCTTGCCATCGTGCAGCACAATCACCCTGTTGAACTGCGCCACCGTCGCCAGCCGGTGCGCGACCACCAGCACCGTACGG
>JARDZH010000613.1 GCA_029240955.1 Pseudomonas sp.
TCGGCGGGAGGTGCCTTGGCGACACGGCGCGGGCCGCTTGCAGCGCCGGGCGAAGGACGACGGGAGGCGGGACGTTGAATGCGGGACATGAGCACTGCGCTAATCGAAAACGGAAAGGGCCACTTTAGTGGCCCTTGTCGGAAAACGAAAACGCTATTAACGGAACGGCGGCTCGTCGAAGCTGCGCAGCTTGCGTGAGTGCAGCGAATTGAGCTCGGTACGCAGCAGGTCCAGCGCGGCGATGCCGATCTTCAGATGCTGGCTGACCGCACGTTCGTAGAACGCGTTGGCCGAACCCGGCAGCTTGATTTCGCTGTGCAACGGCTTGTCCGAAACGCAGAGCAAGGTGCCGTAAGGCACGCGCAGACGATAGCCCTGCGCCGCGATGGTGCCGCTTTCCATATCCACGGCAACGGCGCGCGACAGGTTGATCAGCGGACGCTCTTGAGCCCAGCGCAGTTCCCAGTTGCGGTCGTCGTAGGTCAGAACCGTGCCGGTGCGCAGACGCTTCTTGAGCTCTTCGCCACGTTCGCCGGTGATCTGCGCAGCAGACTCCTGCAAGGCCAACTGGACTTCGGCCAGCGCCGGAATCGGGATGTGTGGCGGAAGCACCCGGTCCAGAATACCGTCGCGACGCATGTAGGCGTGGGCCAGCACGTAATCGCCGATGGTCTGCGACTGACGCAGCCCGCCGCAGTGGCCAATCATCAGCCAGCAATGCGGACGCAGTACCGCGAGGTGATCGGTGATGTTCTTGGCGTTGGACGGGCCGACGCCAATGTTGACCAGCGTCACGCCATGGCCGTCTTCGGCGATCAGGTGATAGGCCGGCATCTGATAGCGGTGCCAGACCACGCTGGCGACGATCGCCTGCGCTTCTTCTGCACCCATGCTCTTGTCGACCACGACGTTGCCTGGCAGCACCATGCGCACGAAACGCGGGTCATCGCGCAGCTTTTCCAGGCCATGCATGATGAACTGGTCGACATAGCGGTGGTAGTTGGTCAGCAGGATCCAGGGCTGCACATGGCGCCAGTCGCTGCCGGTGTAGTGCACGAGGCGACGCAGGGAGAAATCCACGCGCGTGGCATCGAACAAGGCCAGCGGCAGAGGATCGACGTTGGCCCA
Organism: Pseudomonas sp.; assembly: GCA_029240955.1. Next base: position 1,129 of record JARDZH010000613.1, read on the forward strand.
GTCGTACAGGCCGTCGGCAATGCCATCGGTCGCGGCGGACAGGTCGGTGCTGGGGAACACTCGCGCCAGCGCGGCGGCGGTCACGCCGGAGCCGGCCAGTTCGTCACCCTGCTCGACGACATAGGGATACGGAATGTTCTGCTCGCTGACGCCGACCGACACCGACACGGTGAAGTCGCGCATCAGCGGGCGCAGCTGTTCCAGCAAGTATTTGCGGAAGGCCGCAGGTTGGGTGACGGTCACGCTGTAGGTGCCCGGCAGTTGCACCTTGGCGTAGGCGCGAGTGGTCAGCGGCACTTCGCCGTGACACTTGTAGGTCAGACGTACTTCGGGGTAACGGAACAGCGCACGCTGTTCGGCATCGGGCTCGATGCGGTCTTTCAGGTAAAGCTTGAGCGCCTTGCTCAAGGCGCCGGTCGCACGCTCATGCAGTTCGGCAAGCCGGTCCACGGCTTGCTCGGCGGTTTCTACCACAACAAAGGCTTGGGTCACGGTTTACGTCCTGTCTGGATATTGCAGACCTGCATCCTAACGGGTTCGCGCGCTCATGCCACCTGCGGCGACGCTCGGGCGACCAGTGCGTCAACGTCCACGCCTACCGGCAATGCGCCATAAACGCGGCCCGAACCGAGTAACCGGCCAGCGATAAACCCATCGCTGACCGCAGCATTGCCTGCTTCCAGCAACAGCTTGGCTTGCAGTGCGACCGCGACGTCTTCGGTCAATTGGCGAGCGCGGTACTGAATGTCGGCCGTGTCCCTGAAGGCTTCTTTGAGTCTCTGGATATGCGCCGCAAGATGCCGGTCGCCGTGGCCGTCGCCCAATTCATCGAACAGCATGTCCAGCACACCGGCCTCCTTGGACAACGCACGCAGCACGTCCAGACATTGCACGTTGCCCGAACCTTCCCATGTGGAGTTGACCGGCGCTTCGCGATACAACCGCGGCAGAATGCTGTCTTCGACATAGCCCGCGCCGCCCATGCATTCGGCGGCTTCGTTGATCATGGCCGGTGCGCGTTTGCAGATCCAGTACTTGCCTATTGCCGTGACCAGCCTGGCGAAACGCGCTTCGTGCGGGTCGTCCAGATGGTCCAGCGCCCGCCCCATGCGCAGGGTCAACGCCAGCGCCGCCTCGCTCTCCAGCGCAAGGTCGGCGAGCACGTTCTGCATCAAAGGCTGTTCGCTCAGGATACGTCCGCCGACCGTCCGATGTGCGCAGTGGTGCGTCGCCTGGGTCAACGCCTGGCGCATCAGCGCGCTGGAGCCGATCATGCAGTCGAAACGCGTCATGCCGACCATTTCGATGATGGTCGGCACGCCGCGCCCTTCTTCACCGATCATCCACGCCAGCGCGCCACGAAACTCGACCTCGCTGGAGGCATTGGACCAGTTGCCGAGTTTGTTCTTCAAACGCTGAATGTAGAACTCGTTGCGCGTGTCATCCGGGCGGTGACGCGGCATCAGGAAACAGCTCAGGCCTTTGTCGGTTTGCGCCAGCACCAGAAACGCATCGCACATGGGCGCCGAACAAAACCACTTGTGCCCGACCAGCTCATAAGCCT
>JARDZH010000614.1 GCA_029240955.1 Pseudomonas sp.
CCTTCATGTCGGTAACCACCGGACACAGCAGGTGCGGAATGCCTTCGTAGATCGACAGTTCAAGCATCTTGGGGTCGATCATGATCAGCTTGGCGTCTTCGGGGCCGGACTTGAACAGGATCGAAAGGATCATGGCGTTGACGCCGACCGACTTACCGGAACCGGTAGTACCGGCCACCAGCAAGTGCGGCATCTTGGCCAGATCGGTAATGACCGGACGACCGCCGATATCGTGGCCGAGCGCCAGCGTCACGGGCGACTTGAAGCTCTCGAACTCAGGAGAAGACAGCACTTCGGAGAAGCGCACGATCTGGCGGTCTTCGTTGGGAATCTCGATGCCGACCGTGGTCTTGCCCGGAATCACTTCGACCACACGCACGCTGGTCACGGCCAGCGAACGGGCAAGGTCTTTCGCGAGGTTGGCGATACGGCTGACCTTGACGCCGGCAGCTGGCTGAATCTCGTAGCGAGTGATGACCGGGCCTGGGTGGATGGAGTCCACCGTGACCTCGACGCCGAATTCCTTGAGTTTGATTTCCAGCAGGTTACCGACCGCAGCGAGCGACTCCGGCGAGTAGTTGAGCTGCTTCTTCTCGGCCGGGTCCAGGATCGAGATGGGCGGCAAGGTGCCTTCCACCGCGCTGTCGACGAATTGACTGGCCGGCTTCTCTTTCGCAAGCCGCTTTGGCTCCGGCGCCTTGGCAATGGACACTGCTGGCGTAGGCGGAATGACCGCAGGCATGGGTCTGCCAGCCGCTGCACCGGGCGCAGCCGCAGCGACAGGTGCCGCCACCGCAGCAACCGCCGCCGGCGCCGAAGCGAGGATCGGTTCTTCGCGCTCGGCCAGACGTTCCCTGGCCTTCGTCGGCTCCCGACGCGGGGCTGGCGCAGGCGCGTGAATCTCGTCATATCCGCGATCGACCGCGCGCAACTGCGCGACCATTTGCTTGCGCTCGGAACGTGCGACCCACCAGCGGTGAGCAACGCCCTGGAACAGCTCGAACAGGTCGAGCGTGATCTTTCCGGTCATGTCCATGACCTTGAACCAGGAAAGATCAGTGAACACCGTCAGGCCAAACAGGAACAGCGCAATGAACAGCAGCGTACTACCCTGAATGTTGAGCGCCTTCTTGGCCAGATCACCCAGCACCTCACCCAGCACGCCGCCCGCAGAACCGGGGAAGCCCGCAGAGAAATGGAAATGGATATGCGCCAGCGCGGCGCCAGCCAGCACCAGAAAGACCAGACCGATCAGGCGCCAGGAGAACAGCCAGCCGCTCCATTGCCACGGCTCGTGACGCTGGCGGAACACCTGCCAGGCCTTGATGCCCAACAGCAACGGGAAGATGTAGGCGAAATAGCCCAGTACCATGAACAGGATGTCGGCGCAGAACGCCCCGGCCCTTCCGGCGGCATTCTGGACCTGCGCGGCAGTGCTGGTATGACTCCAGCCGGGATCGCTCTGGTCATAGGTCAACAGAGCCATCATCAGATACAGGCACAGTGCACCGAAGGCGATCAGCGCGCCTTCCTTGAGCCGGTAATGCAATTGCTGCCGCCAGAGCGGAACAGCGCTGGGTGCTGGTGTGGATTTCTTCAAAACGCTTTATTTCCTGCGCTGGAGCGCGAACATCTCGTTGATTGACTTTGAACAACTGCCAAAAGGCACCGCCACCCCGGATGAAGAATGGGATGGCCGACGCGCTGGGTGCCAACTTGACGGATGACTTGAATGATACCGCGCAAAATGGGCATTGTACGGTCTTGCGGCCTTACAGGTCTGTACGAAAAGTCGCCGGGACCGTTCCGAGACCCCTGGCACACAAAACACATCGCTTTCGTACCGGGCCTGAGTCCGTCAGTCGTGTAGCATACCTGCAAGTATCGCCGACGGCTCTTGAATTTGAGCATGCATTCTCTTTCGTGACAAAGGCTTATGACGTGTTTTTCTCAGACTCCCAAAGCATCCGCGAACCCTCGTCCATGAAGCTGCATTTACGAACGCAGACACCCCGACGGGCGCTTGCAGCGACCGCTTGTGACCGCAACAGGGTGCAAGAGTTGCACGACCGTTTGCCGACCGCCCTCCCCTTCCGCTCAGGCGCGCGCTCATGCTGACCTGGTTGCAGCGCGACAGCCTGACGTTCCCGCCTCTGGACAAAGCCATGCGCGAGCCCAACGGCTTGCTCGCAGCCGGAGGCGATCTATCCGCCGACCGCCTGATCCAGGCGTATCGGCACGGATGTTTTCCGTGGTTTCAGGATGGCCAGCCTATCCTTTGGTGGTCGCCCGATCCACGCACTGTGTTGCTACCTGAGCGATTTCACTTGTCGCGCAGCCTGGCTAAGGTCATGCGTCAACAACGTTACCGGGTCACCTTCGACCAGGATTTCGCTGCGGTCATTCGCGCCTGTGCCGCTCCGCGCAGCTACGCCAACGAAACCTGGATCACCCGCGGCATGCAGGACGCCTATCTGGAGCTTCACCGGCGCGGACATGCGCACAGCGTCGAGGTATGGGCCGGCGACGAACTGGTCGGCGGCCTGTACGGTCTGGCGATGGGCACGCTGTTTTTCGGTGAATCGATGTTCAGCCGCGCCGACAACGCATCCAAGGTCGGCTTTGCAACCCTGGTGGAACATCTGCAGGCCTGGGGCTTCGTTCTGATCGATTGCCAGATGCCGAC
>JARDZH010000615.1 GCA_029240955.1 Pseudomonas sp.
GGGACCACCACCAGCTCATGGCCATTTCAAAGAATGCGATGCCGGTTGAGGCAAAGTTGTCCTTCAGAAGTCGGGTCCGCTCGGCCTCGGACAGATGCGGGAAGCACAGCTCCAGATTGCGCGCGGCGATGTATTTTCGATCAGTGGCGACCCAGTACATCGCCCCGCCCAGCGCGCGGCCGATGACCAGCAGCACACGAAACGGCAGTTGAACGATCAGCCAGAGCAGCCCCAACCCCAGCCATAACAGCCAGAAACGGGGGTGTAGAAAACGGGCTTGAAAACGCGGGCGATCCATTTGGGCTTCCGTCAGAACAAGGGCCGCGCATTCTACAACGGTTCGACCCGGCTTGCGGGTCGCGGACGATCTCGTTATAAGTCTCGGCACTTTTAGCGACAAGCTGTTGTGTATGCCGACCATGAGCCAGAACGAATCGCAAAACCTCGAACCTGTATTTCAGCTCAAGGGCAGCATGCTCGCCATCACCGTGATGGAGCTGACCCGCTCGGACCTGGACGCGCTTGACCGGCAACTGGCGGCAAAAGTGGCTCAGGCCCCGAACTTCTTCAGCAATGCGCCGCTGATTCTTGCGCTCGACAAGCTGGCGCCCAGCGAAGGCTCGGTGGATTTGCCCGGGCTGGTGCGCGTATGCCGCCAGCACGGCCTGCGCACCCTGGCGATTCGCGCCAACCGGATCGAAGACATCGCAGCCGCCATTGCAGTAGACCTGCCCGTGCTGCCGCCGTCCGGTGCTCGCGAGCGCCCGCTGGAGTCTGTCGAAGCGCCGGCACCCAAGCCTGTTCCGGAAAAGCCGCCCGAGCCTGCGATCAAGCCGACGCGCGTCATTACTACGCCGGTACGGGGCGGCCAGCAGATCTATGCTCAAGGTGGAGATCTGGTTGTCATCGCACCCGTGAGTCCCGGTGCGGAACTTCTGGCCGATGGAAACATCCATGTTTACGGCCCGATGCGCGGCAGGGCATTGGCAGGCGTAAAGGGCGACACCAAGGCCCGCATTTTCTGTCAGCAATTGAGCGCTGAACTGATCTCCATCGCCGGGCAATACAAGGTGTCGGAGGACTTGCGCAGAGACCCTTTATGGGGCTCGCCGGTTCAAGTCAGCCTGTCCGGCGATGTGTTGAACATCATCCGGCTTTAACGGATACTGCCGCAATTTTCAAAGCATCTCTGATTCGTCGCGAAAACGTTGTATTGGCTGTAGGAAAGGTGAGAGACGTTGTTTCTCCACTGATGCATCAACCTTAATAAGCGTCTGGAACGCTGTTCAAGGGCGTGCTGCCTGATTTCCTTCACTCTTCGCTTAACGCCGCGTCAAGGATGCTCTTCAGGGACTACTGTCCTTTTCCTCTAGGGGTGATTCACCTTGGCCAAGATTCTCGTGGTTACATCCGGCAAGGGTGGTGTGGGTAAAACCACCACCAGCGCCGCCATCGGTACCGGCCTCGCATTGCGCGGGCACAAGACAGTTATCGTCGACTTCGACGTCGGCCTGCGTAACCTCGACCTGATCATGGGTTGCGAACGTCGCGTTGTGTATGACTTCGTCAACGTCGTCAACGGCGAAGCCAATCTTCAACAGGCTCTGATCAAAGACAAGAAGATCGAAGGCCTGTACGTGCTGGCTGCCAGCCAGACCCGTGACAAGGAAGCATTGACCAAGGAGGGCGTTGAAAAAGTCCTCATGGAGCTCAAGCAATCGTTCGAATACATCGTCTGCGATTCGCCGGCGGGTATCGAAACCGGTGCGCACCTGGCGATGTATTTCGCCGACGAAGCCATCGTCGTGACCAACCCGGAAGTCTCGTCGGTTCGTGACTCCGATCGCATGCTGGGCCTGCTGGCCAGCAAATCGCGTCGCGCCGAGAACGGCGAAGACCCGATCAAGGAACACCTGCTGCTGACCCGTTACAATCCGGAGCGCGTCAGCAAGGGTGAAATGCTGGGCGTCGAAGACGTCAAGGAAATCCTCGCAGTGACCCTGCTGGGCGTCATTCCGGAATCTCAGGCGGTGCTCAAGGCTTCCAACCAGGGCGTTCCGGTGATCCTGGACGACCAGAGCGACGCGGGCCAGGCTTACAGCGATGCGGTTGACCGCCTGCTTGGCAAAGACCGGGAACATCGGTTCCTGGATGTGCAGAAGAAAGGATTCTTTGAACGCCTGTTCGGGGGTAATTAATGAACATTTTTGACTTCTTTCGAGACCGCAAAAAAGAAAGCACGGCTTCGGTCGCGAAAGAGCGTCTACAGATCATCGTGGCGCACGAACGCGGTCAGCGCAGCACTCCGGACTATCTCCCTGCCCTGCAGAAGGAACTGGTCGAAGTGATCCGCAAGTACGTCGCCATCGAGTCCGATCAGGTACAGGTCGCTCTGGAAAACCAGGGCAGCTGTTCGATTCTGGAACTCAACATCACTCTGCCTGATCGCTGATCCGGTAGCTGTCCGCGGCGGTATTGGCGTCATTCCCCGGAGTGCCGCCAATACCGCCGTTGTCGTTTAAAGCGTTTCGAGGCCGTTGCATGCCGTTGTCGAACATCCGCATCATTCATCAGGACGAAGCGATCCTGGTGATCGATAAGCCTACCCTGCTGCTTTCCGTGCCCGGCCGAGCTGAAGACAACAAGGATTGCCTGATCACCCGCCTTCAGGAAAA
>JARDZH010000616.1 GCA_029240955.1 Pseudomonas sp.
GGAGCGCCAACAGGCACTCGCCAGACTCAATCAGGATTACAAGGTTCGCGACCAGAAACTGCAGGCACGCCAGCAGGATCAGGCGGACCTTGCCAAGGTTCTGAAAACCATCGAAGAAACTCTCGCGCGTCAGGCGCGCGAAGCCGAGGAAGCGCGGCAGAAAGCCTTGATCGCGGCGCGTGAGGCCGAGGCGCAGCGTGAGCGCGAAGCTCAATCCGCCAGCCGCAAAACCGATGATGAACCGGCTCCGCGTCGTCCGGTCAAAAGCCCCGGCGCGATGGTTTCCAGCAGTGGCGCGTCCTATGGCGGACCTTTCGCCGAGGCACGGGGAAAACTTCCGTGGCCCATTGATGGTCGACTGCTTGCGCGTTTTGGTGAAGCACGCGGTGATGACGAGCGAACCAAGTGGGACGGCGTCATGATCAGTGCGTCTGCGGGAAGTCAGGTGCGCGCCGTGCACGGCGGACGAGTGGTGTTCGCCGACTGGTTGCGCGGGGCCGGGCTTCTGGTCATTCTCGATCATGGCAATGGATATCTGACCCTGTACGGTCACAACCAGAGCCTGCTCAAGTCGGCTGGCGACATCGTCAAAGCCGGTGAAGCGATTTCCACAGTAGGCAACAGTGGCGGTCAGGACACTTCAGCGCTGTATTTTGCAATTCGTCAGCAGGGTCGCCCCAGCGATCCAGCCCAATGGTGTCGCACTCAAGGATAAGTCGGCACCAAAATCTCCAGGAGTTCGTTAGACATGCTGCATTTGTCCCGCCTTACCTCGCTGGCCCTGGCTGTCGCCGTTGTTGTCGGCGCACCACTGGCGCACGCTGCCGAGATCGTCACACCGGCTCCGGCAAATGCTCCTGCGTCCGTCAAGGCCCCGCTGCCGCTGGACGAACTGCGCACCTTCGCGGAGGTGCTGGATCGGGTCAAGGCAGCCTACGTGGAGCCGGTCGACGACAAGACCCTTCTGGAAAATGCCATCAAGGGCATGCTCAGCAACCTCGACCCGCATTCGGCGTATCTTGGCCCTGAGGATTTCCAGGAGCTTCAGGAAAGCACCAGCGGCGAATTCGGCGGCCTGGGTATCGAGGTCGGCATCGAGGACGGCTTCGTCAAGGTGGTCTCACCCATCGACGACACCCCAGCGTCCAAGGCCGGCATCGAAGCAGGCGACCTGATCGTCAAGATCAACGGCGCGCCGACTCAAGGTCAGACCATGCAGGAAGCGGTCGACAAGATGCGCGGCAAGATCGGCGAGAAAATCACGCTCACGCTGGTGCGCGATGGCGGCACTCCGTTTGACGTGACGCTGGCGCGGGCCACCATTCAGGTCAAGAGCGTCAAGGCGCAGATGCTGGAGAACGGCTACGGCTATATCCGCATCACCCAGTTCCAGGTCAAGACCGGCGAAGAAGTCGGTGCGGCGCTGGCGAAGCTGCGCAAGGACAACGGCAAGAAGATGAGCGGGTTGATCCTCGACCTGCGCAACAACCCCGGCGGCGTGCTGCAGTCGGCCGTACAGGTGGCCGACCACTTCCTCACTAAAGGTCTGATCGTTTACACCAAAGGCCGTATCGCCAACTCCGAGCTGCGCTTCTCGGCCGACCCTGCCGACGCCAGTGAAGGCGTGCCGTTGGTGGTGCTGATCAACGGTGGCAGCGCTTCGGCCTCGGAAATCGTTGCCGGTGCATTGCAGGATCAGAAACGCGGCATCCTCATGGGCACCGACAGTTTCGGCAAGGGCTCGGTCCAGACCGTGTTGCCGCTGAACAACGATCGCGCCTTGAAGATCACCACCGCGCTGTACTACACGCCCAATGGCCGCTCTATCCAGGCACAAGGCATCAACCCGGACATCGTGGTGCGTCGCGCGAAAGTGACCAGCGAAGCAGACGGCGAGAACTACAAGGAAGCGGATCTGTACGGCCATTTGGGCAATGGCAACGGCGGCGCGGACAAACCGACTGTCAAAGGCGGCAGCTCGAAAGCGCGTCCGCAAGACGAGGACTTCCAGCTCGGGCAGGCACTCAGCCTGCTCAAAGGGTTGAACATCACTCGCGGCAAATAACCGGGTGCGCTTGCCTGCCCTGTTGACACTGGCACTTTCGCTGGTCTTTTCGCTGGCCGGCGCTGCCTACGCAGCGCCCGCCCAGCCTGCCCATAAGTCTGCGACGGCTTACCTCACGGTGATCATCGATGATCTGGGCCAGAATCCCGCGCGAGACAGCCGGACGCTGGCGCTACCCGGCCCGGTGACACTGGCGATCATGCCCGACACGCCGCACGCTACCGAATTTGCGCACCAGGCTCACAAGGCCGGCAAGACCGTAATCCTGCACATGCCGATGGACCCGGCGACCGGGCCCTATGCCTGGCATCCCGAATTGCCGCTGAGTGAGTTGGAAAGCCGCTTGAACGCTGCGCTGCTCAAAGTCCCGTACGCCGCTGGCATCAACAACCACATGGGCAGCCGGATGACGGCACAGCCGGTCGCCATGACCTGGTTAATGGGCGAGTTGCAGCGCCGGCATCTGTTCTTCGTGGACAGCCGCACCAGCGCAAAGACGGTTGCCGCCGCCCAAGCGCAGAAAATCGGACTGGCCAGCGTATCGCGCGACGTTTTCCTCGACGACGAACGTACTGCGGAAGCCATCACGCGCCAGCT
>JARDZH010000617.1 GCA_029240955.1 Pseudomonas sp.
CCGTCCGGCAATCGCACCGAAGGTCACCGGCGTGTAGTTGGGGCGGAACATGGTGGTGCCCATTTCGGGAATGGTCACGTTCAGCGACCGGGCAGCGATGGCCAGACCGTTGACGTTGCCCAGCTTGCCTTGATCGGTACCGAAACCCAGCGCGGTGTAACGCTTGACGTGCTCTACCGACTCAAAGCCTTCGCGGGTCGCCAGCTCGATGGCCGCCGAAGTCACGTCATTCTGCAGGTCGACGAACTGCTTGGGTCCTCGTGCAGTGCCTTTCTCGTGAGGCACCTGGAACAGCGGCACGGCAGGCTCTTCGGCGCGGCTGAGCGCTTTTGGCATCACGCCTTCAACCGCCTTGAACCCGGCTTCACTGGCCGCGCGAGCACCGCCTTCGAAACCGTCGGCCAAGGTATCGGCGAGGCTGTACACGCCGTTCACACCGCCGACGCACACCCGCTTCTGCGGCGCTTCGCCGGGCACGAAGCCCAGAATGTCTTCACGCCAGACCGGTTTGCCGCCCAGATGCAACGCCAGATGGACGATCGGGCTGTAACCGCCGGAACTGGCGATCAGGTCGCAGTCCAGCCATTCGCCAGGGCTGCTGACGCTGTGATTGTTGAGGTCGATAGCCGCGACGCGCGCGGCGGTCACACGCCGGTTGCCACGGGTTTCGATCACGGCGCTGGACGTCAGGATACGAATGCCTTTGGCGCGGGCTTCTTCAACCAGCGGGCCGCGCGGGTTGTGACGTGCGTCGGCGATTGCCACCACGTGCAGGCTGGCATCGAGCCAATCCAGCGCCACGCGGTAGGCGTAGTCGTTGTTGGTCGACAGCACCAGCTTCTTGCCGGGTGCTACGCCGTAGCGGCGCACGTAGGTGGAAACCGCGCCGGCCAGCATGTTACCCGGCACGTCGTTGTTGCCGTAGACCAGCGGACGTTCGTGAGTGCCGCTCGCCAGCACCACGCGTTTGGCGCGGACGCGGTGCATGCGCTGGCGGACCATGCCGATGGGCGCGCGGTCGCCAAGATGGTCGGTCAGCCGCTCATGAATCGTCAGGAAGTTATGGTCGTGATAGCCATTGACCGTCGCGCGCGGCAACAGGATGACGTTACGCAGCCCTTTCAATTCCTGCACTACAGTCGCGACCCATTCCGCCGCTGGCTTGCCGTCGAGGCTTTCACGGCTGTCGAGCAGGCTGCCGCCGAACTCTTCTTGTTCATCTGCGAGAATCACGCGCGCTCCGCTGCGTCCGGCCGCCAATGCAGCAGCCAGACCGGCAGGACCTGCGCCCACGACCAGCACGTCGCAGTGCTGGTTCATGGCGTCGTAGCTGTCCGGATCGTTCTCGGTCGGCGAACGCCCGAGCCCGGCTGCCTTGCGGATGTATTTCTCGTAAGTCATCCAGAAGGACTGCGGATACATGAACGTCTTGTAGTAGAAGCCCGCCGGCATCAGCTGGCCGCCCACCTTGCCAAGAATGCCCATCACGTCGGTGTTTACGCTCGGCCAGCCGTTGGTGCTGGTGGCAACAAGGCCTGAATACAGCGCTTGTTGCGTGGCGCGCACGTTGGGGATCTGCGTGGCTTCGGTGGCACCGATCTGCAACACCGCGTTCGGCTCTTCGGAACCGGCGGCAAAGATGCCGCGAGGCCGCGAGTACTTGAAGCTGCGCCCGATGATGTCCACACCGTTGGCCAGCAGTGCCGAGGCCAGCGAGTCGCCTTCGTAACCCTGATAGGTCTGGCCGTTGAAGCTGAAGTTGAGCACTTTGCTGCGGTTCACGCGTCCGCCGCTGGGCAGTCGATTGCTCTGGCTCATGATTGGCCCCCTTCAGCGGTGAATTGCGGCCTGGCGCCGATCGGATAGGTTTCGAGGATTTCGTAGGTCAGCGTGTTGCGCGTCATGTTGAAGTACTGGCGGCAACCGGTAACGTGGTTCCACAACTCGTGATGCAGGCCGCGAACGTTGTCGCGGAAAAACAGGTAATCGCCCCACTCCTCGTCGCTGCACGCGCCGGGGTCGAGCGGACGGGCAATGTGCGCCTGGCCTTGCGGATGAAATTCCTCTTCGGAGCGCAGCTCGCCACAGTGAGGACAGAAGATATGCAGCATGGTCGACGCTCCTGTTAGTGGGCTACGGCAGCAGCGCCGTGCTCATCGATCAACGCACCGTCGTAGAAGCGTTCGATGGAAAAGGGTTTGGCCAGCGGGTGCATTTCGCCTTTGGCAAGGCTGGCGGCGAAGACGTTGCCCGAGCCGGGCGTGGCCTTGAAGCCGCCGGTGCCCCAGCCGCAGTTGAAGAACAGGTTGGGAACCGGCGTTTTGGAGATGATCGGGCAAGCATCCGGCGTGGTGTCGACGATGCCGCCCCACTGCCGGTTCATGCGCACGCGCGACAGTACCGGGAACATCTCGACGATGGCCTGGATGGTGTGTTCGATCACCGGATAAGAGCCGCGCTGCCCGTAGCCGATCCAGCTGTCGATACCCGCGCCGATCACCAGGTCGCCCTTGTCGGACTGGCTGATGTAACCGTGCACGGCGTTGGACATGATCACGCTGTCGATGATGGGTTTGATCGGCTCGGAGACCAGCGCCTGCAACGGGTGAGATTCGAGCGGCAGACGCAGGCCGGCGAGCTTCGCCATGTGGCCGGA
>JARDZH010000618.1 GCA_029240955.1 Pseudomonas sp.
AACAGGAGTCAGAACACGTGCAACCCACTGCAATCGACAGCAAGAGCAAAAGCCATCCAAACGAGCGCATCGCGTTCATCCAGGCCAGTTGGCATAAAGACATCGTCGATCAGAGCCGCAAGGGCTTCGTCGCCGAGATGGCCAATCTGGGTTACGCCGAGAGCGATATCGATTTCTTCGAAGTCGGCGGCGCATTCGAAATCCCGCTGCACGCCAAGCTGCTGGCCAAGACCGGCCGTTATGCCGGCATCGTCGGCGCTGCGCTGGTGGTGGACGGTGGTATCTACCGTCACGAGTTCGTTGCTCAGGCGGTGGTCAGCGCGCTGATGCAAGTGCAGCTGGAAACCGAAGTGCCAGTCTTCTCTGTAAGCCTCACACCCCACCACTTCCATGCCGGTGAAGAACACCACAAGTTCTTCTTCGATCACTTCGTGCACAAAGGGGCAGAAGCAGCCCGGACCTGCGCCGACACCCTGAACAAGATCCGCGCCATTCGCCGCCTGGACGCTCAGCAGAAAGCGAGCTGATCTGCCGAGGTTCGCGGCTGAAACCGCTCCCACAGAAGTGCGCGTTCGCTGTGGGGGTCAACTGTCTTTAGCTCAGGCCAGACAGGCCTCTTCGCGGCTAAAGCCACTCCTACAGGCATCGCATGAATTCCGTAGGAGCGGCTTTAGCCGCGAAGAGGGCAGCAGATCCATGACAGAACTTTCTATTCCAGTTCGTCAGCCGTTGCCGGCACGATCAGAATCCCCGCCCGCAAGCCCGGTTTGACCTTCGGATTCGGGAAGATGATCCGGGCACCCTCTTCCTCCACGACCCAGCGCGTATCGCCGGCGTCCTCGGCGAGCACATAGCCCCGCTCCAGCGGCGAGAAGTTCTCCACATCGTCCGCGAGATTGAAGACGAACGCCTCGCTGCGCTTGATGACTTCCCGCGACACACTGAACAGCTCAAGGCCATCCAGCGTCGGCTCCTCCTCGGGTTCAGTCCCTTCGATCAACTGCTCCAGCCGTGAACGCAAAGGCGCCAGGTTGACTTGCTGGTTCTGACCGAACGGCCGCGCCTTGCCCAGTTCCAGCGTGAAGGCCTCGGCACCCAACTGGTCATAGGTGTAAGCGCTGAACACGATGGACGGTTTGTTCTGCAACAAGACTGCGCTCATGCCCGCCGCGCGCAAGCGGGCCAGTTCGCGGCGTGAATGCACACGGCCTTCCTTGTACGGATACAGCGCGAACTGCTCGATACGCGAACCGCGAATCGCCGTGTGCAGGTCATAGTGCAGACGATCACGATCCGGCAGGCTGAAAAAGGTGGCGGCCAGCCGCTCAAGCTCGCAAGTCCGCAGTGCCTCGCGACCGTTGCCGAGCTGATGACGGCCGTTGAACAGGCGGTTAACGTCCTCTTCGACATACCGCACGCCGCGACGAATCGCCTCGGGGTTGCCGAACAGAAACAGAATACGCGCGCGCGGCTTCAGGTCGCCGCGCGCAATGGCGTGGATCAACTCATCCAGCAGCTCGATAGGCGCCGTCTCGTTGCCATGAATACCTGCCGAGAGCAGCAGGTCAGTGCCGTTGTCCTGGCCTTCTGGCGGACGGACTTCAAGCGCTCCCTCCCCCAGCCAGCGCAAGCGCACGCCGCCCACGGTCATTTGCGTTTTTTGCGCCGGCTCACGTCCGGCCAGCGTCAATTCAAGCAGTTTGCCGAGGGCGAGCATGCGCCAGCTCCTTGCGACTTAGTGGTTGCAGTCCGGGCCGTGGACGTGACCGTCTTCATCGGCGCCCAGGTCGGCAGGTTCCATTTCCAGCTGCAGGCTGACCAGGTTGGTCGCCAGAGGACGCAGCAACAGGTTGGCGTATTCGGCGTCGTCTTCTTCGACGTCCACACCGATCAGCAGTTGGCCGCGGCCGTCTTGCTGAATCCAGATCTCTTTACCCTGCCAGACAACGGCAACGCGGGTGCAGGAGGTTTCCAGCCGGGTGCCGTCGGTGTCTTCAAGGATTAACTGCAGGGCGTCGCTCATGGTTGAATTCTCTACACAGGGGAAAAATGGCGCACCGTTGCCGGTGCGCAGGTTGCCAGTCAGGCGCCTCAGCCCAACTGAAACGGATAAACCGCGCCAAGTTTAAGGATTTGCGTCAATTCATCCAGTGCCGTACGGCATTCGGTCAGCAATTGCGGGTCCGCCAGATCGCTTTCACGCATGCGATCACGATAGTGGCGATCGACCCATTGAGTCAGACGATCATACAGCGGTGCAGTGAGGATCACGCCCGGGTTCACCGCTGCGAGTTCGGTTTCGTTAAGCGCCACGCGCAGGCGCAGACACGCAGGGCCGCCGCCGTTCTGCATGCTTTGTTTGAGGTCGAACACCTTGACCTCGTCCACCGGACCCGGCCCGGCGATCAGCGATTGCAGGTAATGCCACACACGCGCGTTGGCCTGACACTCTTGCGGCACGACCAGCAACATCGAGCCATCAGCGCGGCTGAGCAACTGGCTGTTGAACAGATAGGAGCGAACTGCATCCTTAACCGACACCTCAGCGCGGGGCACGCAAATCGGCTGGAAGCGCCCACCTGCTGCAGCCAGCTTGTCGCGCAGTTCGGTGAGCA
>JARDZH010000619.1 GCA_029240955.1 Pseudomonas sp.
TGGAGTCTGGCCGAAAGGCTGGCACCGAAATCGAAGCGGAGGTGCTCGCCCTGGAAACTCTGAACAGCAGGCCGAGGAAAGTCCTGCGCGGCGTCCAACAGCGGCTGCTCATCGCCCAATTGCGCTCGCCAATAGTCCAGCTGGCGTTCGCCCTCACCCGCTTCGAGCCAGGCGCGCTGCCAGATCGCGTAGTCGGCGTACTGCAACGGCAACGCCGGCAGGTCCGGCGCGCGACCGTCACAGAAGGCCTGATAGCACTGTACGAACTCCTGGATCATCACGTCCATGGACCAGCCGTCCGAGACGATATGGTGCATGCACACCACCAGCACGTGCTCATCAGTAGCAAGTCCGAACAAGTGCGCACGCAGCAGCGGCCCTTGGCGCAGATCGAACGGTTGCACAGTGCACTGTGCGACGCGTTCGGCCAGCGCCGAGTCGCGGGTCTCGTCCGGCACGCCGCTCAGGTCGACGTTTTCCAGCGCGACCGATTGCCCATCGAGCACGACCTGCTGCGCCTGGTCGCCATCGGTGCGAAACACGGTGCGCAGCACTTCGTGGCGCTCGATCAAATGGTCGAAGGAGTCGAGCAACGCGCGCTCGTTCAACTCGCCACGCAGGCGCAGGCCGGCAGTCATTTTGTAAGCGTCGCTGGTCGGGTCCATCTGCCAGAGAAACAGCAGACGCTGCTGGGCGAACGACAGCGGGATGGCGCTCACGTCATGACGACTGACCGGCACCGGCAGCAGGCTGAAGTCCTTGCCCTCCTGGCGCAATCGGGCGAGGAACTGACGACGTTGCTCAAGGGGCAGGCCGACGAAACGTTTTGCGATACGAGCAGCGGTTGTCCCGGTCATGCGCCAGATTCCTCCAGTGAGTCCATGAACTGGTCCATGTCGTCCCAGTCGTCGGTGGCCGGGTTGGCCAGCAGCGCCACTTCAGCCGCCAGCTCGCCCAGCACAGGTTTTTCAAACACAACGCGCAGCGGCAGGCTCACACCCAGCCGGGTTTTCAATCGCGCGATCACTTGCGCCGCGAGCAGCGAGTGCCCACCCAGTTCGAAGAAGTGATCATCCAGCCCGGCCTTGGGAAGGTGCAGGACTTCCATCCAGATATCCGCCAGGGCGCGCTCGGTTTCGCTGTACGGCGCGCGGTAGTTCGCTTGCAGCTGTTGCGGGTCCGGGGTCGGCAAGGCTTTGCGATCGAGTTTGCCGCTTGGGGTCAGCGGCAGCTCCGGCAGAAACAGCAGATGCGTGGGCACCATGTAATCCGGCAGATCGGCTTGAAGCTGCGTCTTGATGCGCTGTCGCCGGGTCAATGGGTCGCCGTCGGCGTCATGCGCGACGACATAGGCCACCAGTTGCGTGCTGCCCGCCAACGGCAAGGCCAGCACCACCGCCTCGCGGACTTCCGCACACTGCTGCAGACGCCCTTCGATCTCGCCCAGCTCGATGCGGAAACCACGAATCTTGACCTGATGATCGACGCGCCCGATGTACTCCAGCGCGCCGTTGACGCGCCTGCGCACCCGGTCGCCGGTGCGGTACAGCCGCTCGCCGGGCGTGAACGGATCAGCGACGAAACGCTCGGCGCTCAGCGCAGGCTGGCCGTGATAGCCGCGCGCAAGGCCCGGCCCGCCAATATAGAGTTCGCCCACCGCACCCTGGGGCAACAGCGTGAGTTGGTCGTCGAGCACGTACAGACGTCGCCCGGCCAGCGCCCGGCCGATGGGCACGCCGCGCCAGGACACCGCTTGAGGCGCCAGCCCGGTGCAATCGTGAATGCTCGACACGACGGTGGCTTCGGTCGGGCCGTAGGTGTTGAGCAGCCGCACATGCCCCAACCCCGCCTCGTGCCAGAGCCTGAGCCCCTCCACCGCCATCGCCTCGCCGCCGACATGAATCTGTCGCAACGAACCATAGTTCTGTGGCCGGTTGGCAGCGAAATCCTGAACCAGCGTCAGCCAGTAGGCGGCCGGCAGATCGGCCAGAGTAATGCCGTGATCGATCAGCGCCCGGTGAAAGGTCGCGCTGTCCCACAAGCGGTCGTCGCGCATCACCACGCACGCGCCACGGCACAGCGGCGGGTAGAACTGCTCGACGAACCCATCGAAGCCCTGAGTCGCGAACTGCAGCACCCGGTCGCCCTCGCGCAGGTCGCTGTAGCGCGCACCCAGCTCAACGAACTCGGACAGCGCGCCGTGGCTGATCGCGACGCCTTTGGGCCGTCCGGTGGAACCGGAGGTGTAGATCACGTACGCGAGGTTGTCCGGGGCCAGGTTGACGGTCGGATTCGTGTCGACATGTGGCGCCCCGCCGGCCTGATCGACATACACAGGCTCGATGCGGTCCGAGGTGGGGAGTCGGCCCGCGTGTTCGCTGTGGCTCAGAACCAGACGCAGGCCGCTGTCGTTCAGCACATGCTGGAGGCGCTCGGCGGGCATGTTCAGATCCAGCGGAACGTAAGCGCCGCCAGCTTTCAGAACCGCCAGCAGCGCCACGGCCATGTCCAGCGAACGACCCAGTGCAACGCCGACCAAAACGTCCGGCCCGACGCCCGCGCTTAACAGGCGGTG
>JARDZH010000620.1 GCA_029240955.1 Pseudomonas sp.
CTGCGGCGCTGGCGCAGGAACAGGTCGACGCGCTGCTGTGCGACCAGATGGAAGCCGCTGGCGGGCTGGTCGCGGAAGGGCTCGGATTGCCGTTCGTCTCGGTGGCCTGCGCGCTGCCGGTCAACCGCGAGCCCGGCATCCCGCTGGCCGTGATGCCGTTTGCCTTCGGCACCGATGAATACAGTCAGCGCATGGTTCAGGGCAGCACCCAGGTGTACGACTGGCTGATGAAGCCGCTGCGTCGGGTTCTGCAACAGGCGTCGCGGCAGATGGGTGTCGCCGCGCGCGAAGGGCTGCACGATTGCTTGTCGCCGTTGGCACAGATCAGCCAGACCCTTGGCGACTTCGACTTTCCCCGACGCGCACTGCCCGAGCACTTCCATGCGGTCGGGCCGCTGCGTTCATCCAGCGTGCAAGAGCACGGTCTGTGGCCGTTGGAGCCGCAACGCCCGTTCGTTTTCGCAAGTCTCGGGACCCTGCAAGGTTCGCGGTTCGGCATGTTCAAGCAGATTGCCGCGGCCTGTCGGCAGATCGATGCGCAACTGCTGGTCGCGCATTGTGGCGGTCTCGGAAGTATCCAGGAGCGGTTGCTGCTACAAAGCGGCGCGACCTGGGTCACTGACTTCGCGCCTCAGCAATGGGCACTGGAACAGGCCGACGTGGTGGTCAGTCATGGCGGCCTCAATACGGTGATGGACGCAATTGCCGCGCGCACCCCGATGCTGATCATGCCGATCGCTTTCGATCAGCCTGGCGTGGCGGCGCGGGTCACCCACTGCGGCATCGGCCTGCAGCTCAGCCGCCGGGCACGTGCTCCGCGAATCGCCGGGCACCTGCGACGTTTGCTCGATCATCCGCGTGCGCCGCTGGACGCCTTGGCGCACAGTCTGGCGCAGGCGGGCGGTGCGCCCAGAGCGGCAGATATCGTCGAAGCCGCAATCACAGGTCGCCGTCCGGTGCTGGCAAGTGACCTCGCAGGCGACATGGCAGTAGGAGGTCGATCATGCGCTACGACCTGATTCTGGCGGGCGGCGGGCTGGCGAACGCACTGATCGCCTGGCGTCTGCGGCAACTGCGGCCGGAGCTGAGCGTACTGTGCATCGACGAGCAGACCCACCTCGGCGGCAACCATACCTGGTCGTTTCATGACGGTGACTTGAGCCCTGCAGAGCGCGACTGGATCAGCC
The DNA here is from genome assembly GCA_029240955.1 of Pseudomonas sp. Next base: position 1,188 of record JARDZH010000620.1, read on the forward strand.
CGCTGATCGCGCAACAGTGGTCCGGCTACGACGTGCACTTTCCTGAGCTGTCGCGGCATATGCCCACGGGTTACGCCAGCGTCACGTCCGAGCGGTTTGCCGAGGTGATAGGCCCGGCCTTGGGCGACAGCCTGCGGCTGGGACAGCGTATTGCTCAGGTCGAGCCGAACCGCGTCGTGCTGGAGGACGGTCGTAGCCTGGAAGCAGCGGCCGTCATCGACGGTCGAGGCGTACGCCCGAGCGAGCATCTGGTGCTGGGGCAGCAGGCGTTTCTCGGTCAGTTGCTGCAGCTGAAACAGCCCCACGGACTGCGCGACCCGATCATCATGGATGCACGGGTCGCGCAGGGGAACGGCTACCGGTTCGTTTACGTGCTGCCGTTTTCCGCCGACACGCTGCTCATCGAAGACACCCATTACGTCGAGCAACAGACCGCCAGCCCGGAGCAGCTGCGCCGCCACGTCACCGAGTACGCCGCGAGCAAAGGCTGGGTCATCGAGCGCTGTCTGCGCGAGGAGCAGGGCGTTCTGCCGATCACGCTGGCGGGAGATTTCGCGGCGTTCTGGGACCAGAGCGCCCATCAACCCAAATCCGGCCTGTGCGCTGGCCTGTTTCACTGCACCACCGGTTATTCATTGCCCCATGCGGTACGGCTGGCGGACTGGCTGGCAGAGCTTTCCACTGCACAACTGAGCGCAGAGCAGCTGGCGCCGGCGATGCGCGGATACGCTCATGCCGAATGGCAGCGGCAAGGTTTTTATCGGCTGCTCAACCGCATGCTGTTCCTGGCCGGACGCCCCGAAAACCGCTGGCAAGTCATGCAGCGTTTTTACCGTTTGCCAGAAGGGCTGATCGAGCGGTTTTATGCCGGTCAGAGCCATTGGCGTGATCGACTGCGTGTACTGGTGGGCAAGCCGCCGGTGCCGGTCGACGAGGCCATGCGCGCCGCGTTGCGTTCCTCCCCCCGACATTTCGAGAAAACAGTATGACCTCAGTGAAAACCGCCGTCGTGATCGGCGCAGGCTTTGGCGGCCTCGCCTTGGCGATCCGCCTGCAAGCGGCTGGCGTGCAGACCACCTTGCTGGAGAAACGCGACAAACCGGGCGGCCGCGCCTATGTGTACCAAGACCAGGGCTTTACCTTCGACGCCGGCCCGACCGTGATCACCGACCCGACCGCTATCGAGGAGCTGTTCGAGCTGGCCGGCAAGCCGATGCGTGACTACGTCGAGTTGCTGCCGGTGTCGCCGTTTTACCGGCTGGCGTGGGAGGACGGGACCGTTTTCGATTACGCCAACGATCAGGCGGAGCTGGATTGCCAGATCCACGCGCTCAACCCCAAGGATGTCGTGGGCTACCAGCGCTTTCTGGCCTATTCCCAGGCCGTGTTTCGCGAGGGGTATCTGAAGCTGGGCGCCGTGCCGTTCCTGTCGTTTCGCGAC
>JARDZH010000621.1 GCA_029240955.1 Pseudomonas sp.
GACGCTGTAGGCCATGCTGTCGTCCACACCCGGTAAACGTGCGCGCATGATCTGGGAAAAGATCACCGTGTAAACGATGATCATCGACAGCGGATTGAAGATCGGCCACAGCGCGCCGAACAGCGAATTGCGATAACGCGCTTGAAACTCTCGCTGCACGCTGCCGAGGATGAACCCACGGTAGTTGTGCAGCGAGCGGTACAGGGAAAGCAGCATTCAGACCGTCCTGCCGTATTGATCTTCGAAGCGAACGATATCGTCTTCGCCCAGGTATTCGCCGCTCTGTACTTCAATGATCACCAGATCGATCACCCCGGGGTTCTCCAGGCGATGCTTGTGGCCGGCGGCAATGAACGTCGATTCGTTCTTGGCTACCAAGGTGGTGCCGGAACCGTTGTTGGTGACCTTGGCCATGCCTTCGACCACGACCCAGTGTTCGTTGCGGTGATGGTGCATTTGCAATGACAGCTTGGCACCGGGTTTGACCACGATGCGCTTGATCTTGAAACGCGGACCTTCCTCCAGAACGGTGTAGGTGCCCCACGGACGGCTGACCGTACGATGCAGGCGATAGGCTTCGTGGGACTTGTCCTTGAGCTGCTTGGCCACGCGGCGTACGTCTTGTGCGCGGTCGGCATGGGCGACCAGCACCGCATCGGCGGTGTCGACAATGATCAGGTTATCCACACCGACGGTCGCCACCAGCCGACCTTCGCTCTGTACGAAGTTGTTGTGGCTGTCGATGAAGATCGCTTCGCCGCTGGCGCGGTTGTTGTCGGCATCGGCGGGAGTCAGCGCCGCGACCGCACTCCACGAACCGATATCGCTCCAGTCGAAACCGGCGGGCACCACCACGACTTTGTCCGAGCGCTCCATCAGCGCGTAGTCGATCGAAATGTCAGTGATCTCGGCAAACAGCGTCGGCGACAGCTCCTGTTGCAGGCAGCCGACCGTTTCCACCGGGGCACTGGCAGCCATGCAGGCGCGAGTCTGTTCCAACAACTGGGGTGCGTGCAGTTGCAGCTCGGTGAGCAGGGTCGCGGTGGTGAAGCAGAACATCCCCGAATTCCACAGGAAATTGCCGCTCTCCAGGTAATGCGTGGCGGTCTGCAGGTCGGGTTTCTCGACGAAGCGCTGTACCTTGGCTGCGCCTCTGGCGTCCAGCGGTGCGCCGGTCTCGATATAGCCGAAGCCGGTTTCCGGCGCGGTTGGTACCACGCCGAAGGTCACCAGATAGCCGTCCTTCGCCAGCTGAACCGCGTGCTCGACCGCACTTTTCAAGGCGTCCTGATTGACGATCAGATGATCGGCCGGCATCACCACCATGATGGCGTCGTCGCCATGCAGAGCCTGCAACGACAACGCTGCTGCCGCGATCGCCGGTGCGGTGTTACGCCCGCTCGGCTCGAGCAGAAAGTGCCCGCGATGGCGTGAAACCTGGGCTGCGCAATAGTGATCCTTGCTTTGGAAGTAGTACTCGCGATTGGTCACCGTGACGATGTCGCCCCAGCCGTCCAGCAGCGCCGCCGCACGCTGGTAGGTCTTGCCCAGCAGCGACTGGCCGTCGGGCAGGGTCATGAACGGCTTGGGATGGCCCTCGCGGGACACCGGCCACAAACGGGTGCCGGCACCGCCGGACAGAATCACGGGAATCAGCATGGCCTACTCCTTGGCGACGCGTTTCATGTCCGCATCCATCATCATGCGGATCAGACTGTCCAGGTCGGTTTTCGGTTTCCAGCCCAGCACCCGCTGAGCCTTGGCCGGGTTGCCGAGCAGCACTTCGACTTCGGCCGGGCGGAAGAACGCCGGGTCGATCTTCACGTAATCGCGGTAGTTGAGGCCGACGTGATCGAAGGCGATGCGGCACATTTCGCGCACCGTGGTGGTGACGCCCGTGGCGACCACAAAGTCGTCGGGTTTGTCCTGCTGCAGCATCAGCCACATGGCTTCGACGTAATCGCCGGCAAAGCCCCAATCGCGTTTCGCGTCGATGTTGCCCAGTGCCAACTCGTGCTGCTTGCCCTGCTTGATGCGCGCAGCGGCGTCAGTGACCTTGCGGGTAACGAATTCGATGCCGCGCAGTGGTGATTCATGGTTGAAGAGGATGCCGCTGCTGGCGTGCAGGTTGAAGCTTTCGCGGTAATTGACGGTGATCCAGTGGCCATAAAGCTTGGCCACGCCGTAAGGGCTGCGTGGATAGAACGGCGTGTTCTCGTCCTGCTGCTCGGCCTGGATCAGGCCGAACATTTCGCTGGTCGAGGCCTGATAAAAACGCGTGTGCGGACTGAACTGACGGATCGCTTCGAGCAAGTGGGTCACGCCCAGCCCATCGACGATGCCGGTGGTGACCGGTTGATCCCAGGAAGCGGCGACAAAACTCTGTGCGGCAAGGTTATAGACCTCGTCCGGTGCCGATTTGATTACCGCACGCTGCACCGAACAGGCATCCGCCATGTCGCCGTCGAGGTAAACGATATCGGCTTCGACGCCCATTTCGCGCAAGCGCCAGCGCGAGTCGCTGCTGCGCCGGGCGACGAGGCCGTGAACCTTGTAACCCTTGTCCAGCAGCAGTTTGGCCAGATAGGCGCCGTCCTGGCCCGTGATCCCGGTAATC